>NZ_PJBM01000255.1:0-38081 GCF_002836075.1 Shewanella sp. GutDb-MelDb
GATCGAAGGTTACCGTTGACCCATTACCTAATTTGGCTTGGTTATCTTTTAGCCATTGCTCAAACTTTTTACCGGCTTTGGCGCGATAACCATTACGTTGTTTTTCATCTTTTGGATTAGCGTCAAAATTGCCGCCAATGTAATGACCTTTATCTGCAAGGTAAGGCGCTAAGATTTCAGCATACCAACCTCCGCCAGGCCAGAGTTCAATGACGGTATCCGTTGGCTCAATCTCAAAAAATGCGATGGTTTCTTTTGGATGTCGGTAAGTATCTCTTGCGGCATTCTTACTTTGGCGGAAGTCACTACTAACAGCAGTATCTAGTGCGGTGTTTTCATGAACATGCGCAGCGGCAGTTAGACTAACAACTGATAGACCAAACGCACCGGTAAGAATAAGACTTGCAGCGAGGGTATTCATTTTCATTCGATATCTCCACATATAGGCTGGCATCAACCTAGCAGTCAATAGGTTAAAATCCAAGCCCAAGAAACAGAGATTTACACTTTGTTATATTATTTTGAGTTTCGCTTATCCGCTTGACTGTCGACTCTACGCCAGCAGAGAAATAACATGAATGCACTGGTGACTAACCAAACAAGCACCCAAAACCATGCAGGGAGCCAGCTTTGTCCGGCTAACATATTGGCGTCACCCTGCCCTTGAAGGCCAAATAACACCGTAGGGCTAGCAAGAGCATTTAAAATCACCATTAATGCCATAATGCGTAAACTAGTGGCTAAGTATTTATTTAGCTTAAGCTTTAACGGCATTAAAAAGAGCAGTGCCAATGACACCAATATCGATATCGTCAGTAGATCTCTAGCCCAAAGTAATGTCGTTAAGATGACTCCTGCGCCTAACAAGCCAAAGCTAAAGCGGATCCCTTTAGGCCAAGTCGCAAACGTAAAAATTAAGTAGCCCCATAACGCAGCGCCAAAATAGCCCGAAAAACCAATAACCAAAGGCCATCCACCTTGGCTAAAACACAAACCAGCACCGTTAGGAAACAGCTGTATATGGCTCACAGCCCCGCCAGTGACTAGTGTTGCTAAACCATGAGACAACTCATGAAAGTAACTTTCTAACCATTTAAACGGCACACTAATAAAAGGCAGTTTAGTCACTAAAAATGCAATCAGTAGTTCGAGAAAAAAGCGACTTCGACTGGGCGTACCTGAAGAGGACTGAGCAGGAGATTCGCTTGAGTGCAGCGGAGAAGATTGAGTTGTCGGACGAATGCTAGGCATAGGTGTCTATACCCACCATTTGTTGGATCTCTTCACGCTTGGCAGCATGTTGATTAGTAAGATATTCAGCCACTGCACCGCGGTGGCCTTGAGTTTCATTTTCATACTCTACATGAGCCCCTAGCCTAGATGTTAGTGCTGCGGCATCTTCAGTATAATCATTAAACTGATAGGACTGCTGCGCTTGGATTGGCAATACAGGATCCGTGGCATCTACCGGCACCTTAGCGTGCTGGTTTATCCCTATCGACTTATTAACTTCAACTTTTGAAGGTGCAAGTTGATTTGAATTAATTTGCATCAAATCGTCCTTAATTTATAAAATAACGCCGCAAACTCTAATTTAGATACCTAGATGCTACTCTTTCCCAGGCAGTTTTTTCCACGTCACCGTATCACGTAGATAAACAGGCGTTAGCTCATCCACACTGGTGCTCAGTCCTAAAGCATGCCCTTTTTGAGCCAAAATCGCCATGAATTTGGCGTCTGGATATTTAGCTAACTCACATACTGTAAGGCCTCCCGCCAATGCCAGTAACTGCGGGTATGCTTCAAAACCCGTCCCACAGGCAGTAATCGTGTTAGCTTCATTCAAACTTAACACTACTGCTTCTGGAGCACTGACAACCTCTTCATTAACGAGAGTTGCTACGCCATCAACGTTGATATATTGTCCCCAATACACTTCACCCATACGCGCATCAATAGCCGCTAATACTTGCTTGGCACCATTTTCAATCGCAGCTTGTGCCATCGTCGCGAGCGTAGAAATACCTATCACGGGTAACGACTGACCCAAGGCTAACCCTTGAGTAATACTGGTGCAGATCCGGATCCCAGTAAAGCTGCCAGGGCCTCTGCCATAAGCAATTAAGTCAACCTCAGTCAGTTTTATATCTGCTTGTGATAACACAGACTTCACCATGGGTAATAACCTTTGGCTATGTTCGCGCGGAGCATCAGCTTGCTCGCTAAAGAGCAAACTATTGTGCGTTAGCGCGGCAGAGCATGACTCTGTACATGTATCAAGCGCAAGTATACTCAGCGGAGTTACTTCAATGTGCTGTTCTGTCATCTATTACTTACCAAACTCTATAATCGGGCTAAACACGTAAAATGTGTACCTACGTATTGCAGTAGAAACTCGCTATGACGAACTCAGAAATCAATACTAAGTCATAATCCACAACATAGTTCACTATAAAAGAGCGAGGATTATACCTAACTCGCTCCGCAGCTTTAAGTAGAAGTGAAAAATAGTTTTATTATTACCCCTTTTTTCCAAAAAAGAGGCTGTGAGCAACGCTGAATGGCGACCACTCACTACCATTTATCAAAAGGCGCTACTGAGCCAACTCGATAAATGCAGCGGTATACATCTTAAGGTTCAGCATAAATTGATCGTAAGTGATAAATTCATGCTCGGTATGGCCCGTATATTCAACACCCGGCATAGCGGGTCCAAAACTCAGCGCATTAGGGAATAATTTGCTATTGGTTGAGCCGCCAATAGCCACTGGCTGCGGATTTTCAACACCGGTAAAATGGGCAAAAACGTCAAGTAGAGTATCAAGCTGCGGCGCGTCTTTCATCACCATTGGCTCTCCCCAATAGGTCTCCAGACCGACTAACTTAACCTGATGCTTGGCTTGCCAGTTTTCTAGGGCTGCATGTGCTTGGCTATCAAGCAGCTCAGGCGTTTTCCCCAGAGGACGGCGCAGGTTAATCATCACTTGAGTGCCCTTTTCGCCTGATTTTACAATTGTCGGCGCTAAACTCATCGGCCCCATAAAGTCATCTTGATAAGCAATATCACCAAATTGCTCAGCATAAATGCCCATCCCTATCATTTCGTGAATAAAAAGTTGAGTTAACGAGGCTGTGGTTTTCGGCCACGGGTGAATGGCAAGTAACTGCGCCAAATGCGTGACAGCATTAACACCATCTTCAGGGGTTGAAGAGTGTGCGGCCTTGCCATCAGCAAAAATAAGTAAACGACTGCCTTGCTGTTCAAAACGATAATGCATCCCTTGCTGGGTTGTTGCCTGCTGTTTTAATTGATTAATCAGCTTTTGATCTGCAAAGCTAATTTCTGCTTGGGCTTGTTGAGGTACTTGACTACCAAAATAACCTCCTGAAAACTGATTAAGCGTTGGCCGCTGCGTTGTCACATTTTCATCAGTGACTTTGGGGATCACAAATTCAATTTTACTCCAGCCTTTTTCCGCGGTGACAACCGGATATTCTGCATCAATGGTGATATTAATATCCGCGGGCGTAAAAGTCGTCAAAAACGTTTTAAGTGGTGTCCAGTCAGATTCTTCAGCCAAATAAACCATCAGTTCTATGCGCCTATTAAGCTTAATGTCATGGTCTTTTATCGACTTCATCGCATACATAGCCGTGACAATGGCGCCTTTATCATCTTCTGTACCGCGGCCAATGAGTTTTCCTGGCTCTGATGTCATATCGAGTTCATAAGGGCTTTGCTGCCATAACGCTGGATTAGCCGGTTGTACATCTCCGTGGGTGATAATCCCCAGTTTATCGCTCTGCTGCCCCAGTCCGATTAAGATCACGTAGCCATGATCAACATAATCTAAGCCTAATTGCTGGCTTAGGCTTTTAAGCTCATCTTTAAAGCCGATAAATTCTGGGTTGGTATCGGGCGTTTTGCCATTAACCGCAACAGTATTGAATTTGACCAAATTTTGCAGGCTTGTCACCATCTCGTCGGCATAATGACCAACAGCATAATCGGCAATTTGTTCAGATTGAGGTTCAACGGCAGAGGTAGGCAAACAAAATAAAGCGATAAATAGCAAAGGTAAACGTTTCATAGTCATCCATTTTATTATTATATTTCGAAAACGCGCCAAGTTTGCCATAACTTTTGCCATTAAAGTGATAAAAAGTAACCAATCAAAATATTTGTTACAAACAATACGGTTTTTTAATAGATTTAACATGTCCAACCGTGATATTTAATGACGTTAACGTCAATGCAAAGATATTGATGAAAATTAAAACAAGTAGAATCGGGGATTTAAAATATGAAGGGATCTACCCTTAAACCATTGGTTGCAGCCATTGCAATCACGCTCTCTCTTGGCGCATGCAGCAGTGCAAATAACAGCAGCGACAGCCAAATAGCACCTAATGTTGTTGCTCAGAAAATTATTGAAAACAATGCGAGCAATCCATTTTTTGCGCCATATGATACCTATTTTGGCATCCCAGATTTTTCTAAAATCAAAGCAGAACATTATTTACCGGCTTTTAAAGCTGGTATTGCACAGCATCAGGCTGAAATTCAAGCGATTATCGATAATTCAGATGCTCCCACCTTTGCAAACACTATCGAAGCGATGGAGTTTTCTGGTGAACTAACAACTAAAGTCGCCAGTGTTTTTTACAATTTAACCGGTGCCGACACTAATGAGCAGCTGCAAGCTATCTCTAAAGAAGTGTCACCAATGCTATCAGCCGCAGGCGATGACGTATTACTTAACGACGCATTGTTCCAAAAAGTTAAAGCTGTTTATGACCAACGTGACACGTTAAACCTGAATGTAGCTCAAGCAAAACTATTAGCTGATACTTATAAGTCGTTCACTCGTGGCGGCGCTAACCTAAATGATGCCGACAAAACAAAGCTACGTGCTTTAAATGATCAAATAGGCAAGTTAAGCCTAGAGTTTGGCGACAACTTACTTGCGGAAACCAACGCTTTTGAATTGGTTATCGACAGTAAAGATGATCTTTCTGGTCTACCTGAAGATGTTATCAGTATTGCCGCTCAAACAGCGACGAAACGTGGCCATGAAGGCAAATGGGTATTCACCACTTCACGTCCCTCTATCACGCCTTTTTTAACCTATGCAGATAGCCGTGAACTTCGCGAAAAGATCTACAAAGGTTATGTTGAGCGCGGTAACAACAATAACGAGCATGACAACAAAAAAATCCTAGCCAAAATGGCTGCACTTCGCGCCGAGCGCGCACAGCTCATGGGTTATAAGACTCATGCTCATTTTGTATTAGAAGAGCGCACAGCTCAGACGCCTGAAAATGTTTATGGCCTATTAAATAAAGTATGGCCAGCAGCGTTAGCTCAAGCTGAAGCTGAAGTTGCAGACATGCAGCAGTTAATTGATTCTGAAGGCGGTGATTTTAAGCTAGCAGGATGGGACTGGTGGTATTACTCAGATAAAATCCGTGTGGCTAAATATAGCTTTAACGAGCAACAAACTCGCCCTTACTTCTCGCTAGAAAACACGCTTAAAGGTGTATTTTATACGGCTAACCGCCTATACGGCATTACCGTTAAAGAGCGTACAGATCTGCCAAAGTACAACGACGAAGTGCGTACTTGGGAAGTATATGACAAAGATGGCGAGATCATGGCTATTTTCATGGGCGACTATTATGTCCGTGACAGTAAGCGTGGCGGCGCTTGGATGAACTCTTATCGCCAACAGTACAACATGAATGGCGTTGACTCTAAGCCTATCATCGTCAACGTACTTAACTACCCTCGTCCCGTTGGTGATGCTCCTGCATTACTGACATTTGATGAAGCTAGTACGTTATTCCACGAATTTGGTCATGCATTGCACGGCATGTTGTCTGATGTTAAATATCGTTCACAAGCAGGGACTTCAGTGCCTCGCGACTATGTTGAGTTTCCATCTCAAGTGATGGAAAACTGGATGACACAACCTGAAGTGCTAGCGCAGTTTGCAAAGCATTACAAAACAGGTGAAGTGATCCCACAAGAGCTTGTTAAGAAAATTCAAGCGGCGAGCAAATTCAACCAAGGCTTTGCCACTGTTGAATATATGGCCGCGACCAAACTTGATCTTGATTGGCACACAGTGACCGACTTTATGCCTAAAGATGCGGCTAAGTTCGAAGCTGAATCCTTAAACAAAATGGGCCTTATCAGTGAGATTGCACCGCGTTACCGCAGTACTTATTTCTCACATATCTTCTCAGGCGGATACTCTGCCGGTTACTACAGCTACCTTTGGTCTGACATTTTAGGGGCTGATGCATTTGAAGCCTTTAAAGAGAATGGTATTTTCGATAAAGCCACTGCAGATGCCTTTAGAAATAACGTGTTATCGCAAGGTGGCAGTGAAGACCCTATGAAGCTATATAAGCAGTTCCGTGGCAAAGAAGCGGGTATTGACCCACTACTACGCAGCCGTGGTCTGCTAGCAAAATAAACCACCCACCTAGTGGTTAGCTAATTAAGTATTAGTATCAAAATCCGAGTTCTAGTCATAGTGCTCGGATTTTTTATGCTGGAGTTTTAGGATAAATGAAGCAAGCATTTTCACAGTATAAATCAACCAAGTCCTTACCCAGTTAAAGCACAACTTAGCGATAGCTAATCATCGCTATATTTATGCCTCTCCTCAAAAAATGCAACTTCTTGTATTTTTCCAGCACATTGAAGTGGGCTGATAAAGATAACGTTCAGCGATTTAACATCCATCAACTATTAACATGACAACATTAGCTGTCCGTGCTTGCTGCACCAAATTATATACTCGTAAATGAACGCTTATTATCAATCTATATTTGATAATAATTCAATTATTATCCTGTTTAAAACCTCCAAATTACAGATTAATATACTGACATACCAAATGCACACTGCAATATTGGCATACCTCCAAACTTTATATAGGTACTCATTATGTCTAAAACTATTACTATTGGAGTCACCGATCTTTCATTTCATCGGGTTACAGCGGCTATCATTGCACATGTGTTATCTGATATGGGTTTTGACGTTACTCGTCGCTATGCTTCGCATCAGGCTAATTTTGAAAATCTCAAGGCTGGTGATGTTGATATGCTCTCTTCTGCCTGGTTGCCTTCAAGTCACGGAATTTATAAAGCAGATGTTGAAGAGCTTGAACCATTAATAGAATTAGGCCTGCACTATGAGCCATACGCACATTGGGGGGTACCTGATTACGTACCAACCGAGGCTATATCACAAGTGAGTGATCTCCTGAAGCCTCATGTACTGTCGCGTACAATAAAACACATTCAAGGTATTAATCCAGGGGCGGGTATCTCTCGTTTTTCTATCGAAATGATGGAAAAATATCACCTCAACGAAGCCGGTTATCACTTTCATACAGGATCAGAAGAAGATTGCTTTGGTGCGTTTGAACGTGCTGTTGCGAATAAGGAGTGGCTTATTGTCCCCCTCTGGAAACCGCAGTTTTTACACCACAAATTTAATATTCGAGAAATTGCCGATCCGAAAGGCTTATTAGGCACAGTTGATCGCGCTGTATTGCTGCTGCGCCAAGATCAAGCGTATAAATTTACTTCAGAGCAACGTGTACAGTTGGATAACCTGTGTTTTTCCAATGAAATTATTGCCGAACTTGATTACAAAGTATCTCGGGAAGGTCAAGACATCGATGTTGTAACACGTGAGTGGCTAATGAAATAATATTACTGATACTGTTTTTACCTACGGCTATCTCAGCGGCCTTTTTAAAGGGGATAGAAGGTATTATTTTAAGCGTTATTTTTGTTTAATTCATATTTTCAAATGCCTCCCTCGCTGTAAAAGTACCTGCTCTACAATTAAGAAATAGGCCGTGGCGATGTACTACCGCCACGATGCTTACAGGTATAATTAAACGATGACACTATAGCCAAACGTTATCAACTTACTACAAATAAAAAAATCAGGAGCCGCTACGAAAGCCATTGATTATAAATAATATTAATATCAAGCATTCAGCATCTACCCATCCATCCCGATGCTGCAGATCCTCCCGTATAAAGCCAAGGAAGCCCAATAAAATATAATCCTTCAACATCATTACTGACCCTTGTATTTAGGAACAGAGTAAAATTTAGCAACACTTACAATTTAAGGTCTTTTTCGAACAAAACTCAAAGACATGAATAACCCATAACTTGATTTTTTTCTATGGAAAAACGACGTGTAACACGAGCGAATGAAATTATTCGCCAACACACTTTTGGCCAAAAGAAAGTTAGCTTTGGCCTAAATGATCCCAATGACCTGCAATCATGTCCTTGTGAGCTCAACGAAAACGTCCCTGTTTTCGAAGGCCTCAGCCATATCGACACTTAGTTATAAAAGCGCAAACTCTCAGCATTTGAGTTTTCAAATTTAAAAACACAGCTCTAAACACCTACCAACACTTTTATCGTTTGGCACGACTGTGCAGATAACTAATGCAATAAAATTAACCTACCTGTAACATCGTCAAATACAGAAAGCCGCTTAATGTAAGGTTTAAAATATGACAATGCTCCCTAAAATCATCAAATCGTCCTTGCTCAGTTGCACTCTATTTGCACTGACACTGGGCAACTTGGCTAGCGCTGACGATAGATTTAAAGATGTCGAAATAAAACCCATAAAACTCAGTGAAACGACCTACATGTTTGTTGGCTCTGGCGGCAATATTGGTGTTTCCGCAGGAACCGATGGCATACTTATTATTGACGACCAGTTTGCCCCACTTGCCGACAAAATATCTGCAGCGCTTAATCAAATTCAAGCTGGAGCGCCAAAATTCATTATTAACACCCATTACCATGGCGATCATACTGGCGCCAATGCACACTTTGGAAAAAATGGCACCATTATGGCGCACCATAATGTGTTAAAACGCTTGGCTTCAGACAGTAAAACGACAGCTGATGCATTACCAGTTATTACTTTTGAACAAGGCATTACGGTACATTTTAATGGTGATGCTTTAAAGGTTCGCCATATGGGACCTGGCCACACCGATGGAGACAGTGTGGTTATATGGAGTAACGACAATATCGTTCATATGGGCGATCTATTTTTTAAGGATAAATTCCCCTATATCGATTTGAACGCTGGCGGTTCTGTTGAGGGGTATCGAGATAATGTTGCAGCAGTATTGCGTGACTTAGACGCACAAACCAAAGTCATTCCAGGTCATGGTGCGTTAGCTAACAAAAGTGATTTAACACGCTTTAAACACATGTTAGATGTATCAATTAACTGGATGAAAGACCAAAAAGCATCAGGCCTAACCTTAGATCAATTAAAGGCAACAGGTATGCCTGAAAAATGGAAAGACTGGAGTTGGAAATTTATCTCTGAAGAACAATGGATAGAGACCTTGTACCAAGGCCTCTAGCATTTAAATCCATAATACCAATTTATCCTACAAAGATAACATCAACATAATATGAGGGTGTTATCACCATTAGCAGCGTTAAAACATTGCCACCCGTCAATTATATGGCGTATTATTTTACAACTGACTTGCGATCCCTCTAATCCTTCCTAGAATTTAACCATTAATCTTTCGCTATCACAGTACTGACACAGCATTCCTCTAAGGGAATATCGTGAACAAATTCCAGCATAAAGTAGATATCATTTATAGAGATATTTTAATACTCGATCTCACAAGTGAAAGGATTTGCTGCGGAGAAGAACTTAAACAATTTCATTGGCGCTGTTTCCATGCCAATACGCTTTCGGCTGCTATAAAATCGTTGCAAAAATATAATTTCCATGTCGCTATAGCGCTGATATCAGCGACTCAGCTGCAACGAGTATTGCATACTATCAACGCGCTTAATGAGGCCCAAGACAACCTCATATGGGTGGCTATATCGGTGGACAGCACGCTTGATAATGATCAATTAGCATCGTGTCTACCCCGTTACTTCACCGACTATCATCATCTACCCATCGACTGGGAACACTTCAACCAAACATTAGGTCATGCCTATGGTATGGCGCGATTAAAGCAACAAAGTCCACCGCCAGTTAATCACCTTCACCATGAAAACCCGTTATTAGGTAACTCAGGCCTGATCAATACACTAAGATCAAATATAGCTAAAGTCGCTAAGGTCGATGAGGCGGTTTTAATCAGTGGAGAAACGGGCACGGGTAAAGGCCTGTGCGCACATTTGATTCATAGCCAATCAAAACGTAGCAATGGTCCATTCATTACCATCAATTGCGGGGCTTTACCTGCCAGTTTGATCCACTCAGAGCTGTTTGGCCATGAAAAAGGCGCCTTCACTGGCGCCGACAAACAATATATTGGCCACATAGAACGAGCTAACAATGGCACTTTGTTTCTTGATGAAATTGGTGATCTTTCATTAGAGTCGCAAGTGAATCTATTACAGTTTCTGGAAGAGCACATCATTGAACGCTTAGGTGGCAGTAAAACAATTACCATTAATTGTAGGATTATATTCGCCTCTCATATTAACTTAGAAACCGCAATCGAAGAGGGACGTTTCCGAGAAGATCTCTACTACCGGATCAATATATTACATCTTCATGCGCCTAGCCTCAGAGATCATAAAGCTGACATTACATTGCTCGCAAAGGAGTACCTTCATCAATATAGTCCTACCCACCAACCATACGCCCTTATACCGCAAGCGATGGCGGCGATGCTTGAGTATGAATGGCCAGGCAATGTGAGAGAGCTTAAAAATCGTATACACCGTGCCATTATTATGGCCGAGAGTGAAAATTTAAGCGAAACGGACTTAGGGATCAAAGTTCCAAAATATCCGTCAGATGGAAGCGACATCGTCAACCTAGCGCAACATAGAGTTGAGATAGATACAGAACTGCTACTAGACGCTATCAAACGTAATGACCACAACATATCAGCCGCCGCGCGCGAACTAAAAATATCCAGAACGACTTTTTATCGTCTCATTAAAAAATGCAAAATCAAACTCTAGCAATAGCAACCCACATTCATTTAGACATCGAGGATCGCGGCAATGTTAAGATATAAAAAACAATCTATTGTGTTAATCCTGACATCGCTATTTATTGTAGCTTGCCAGCCACAAGGTGACGCAAAATTAAAAGAGGAGATAAGCTCACTCAAGCAAGACGTTAGCCTATTGAAAAAGGATATCAGTCGCATAGGCAGCCAAGTTAACGATATACATACCATCGCAATGAGCTCACAGAAACCGCAATATAAAACCTTGCCCACTCAAACTGACTTAACGGCAAATGGCACTCTGCCCTTATTGGGCGAAAAAACCGCACAACTTGCCATTATTGAGTTTTCTGATTACCAGTGCCCTTACTGCAAACGTTTTATCGACCAAACCTTTCCTAAACTTAAATCCAGTTACATCGATACCGGTAAAGTTCAATACCTGACTCGAGATTTCCCGTTAAATTTTCACCCAAAAGCCAAGGGGGCCGCGATAGCCGCAAATTGCAGTCTACAACAGGGTGCATACTGGTCTATGCGTGATTCACTATTTGAAAATATGAAGCAACTCAGTGATGAGGTATATCAACAGGCAGCCACCAGCTTATCCTTAGACATGAACAAATTTAGCAGCTGTCTGCTCGATGAAGCGATAGCAAGCAAAATACAGCAAGATGTCGCCTACGGCACTTCCTTAGGGATTAGAGGCACGCCAAGCTTCATCATTGGTAGAGTTGAAAACAATCAATTGATAAGTCCAAAACTTGTCGTTGGCGCGCAAAGTTATGAAACCTTTGCCTTACTTATCGATGACCTGCTCGCAAAGCCTGCAGCAAACGATTAATGAGCCACAGGCAAGAAGGCGCTATCGGTTAATCCGTTGCAATATTAGATTGCACAATGCCAGTACAGTTCATATCAATCTCTTACTGGCAATTGTCCTATCAATAACTCTACATCAACGGATTATCACCTTGATAACAGCTCAATTCGGTGATTAAGATCCGGTACTGTAAAATCCGTTAAAGGGCCAGCCATTACCCTAGCCGCTAAACCCACTTAACTACAGAGCTGCTATTTATAAAGCTCTATTGCACTGACTCTATGACTCCAGCCTGACTTTCACTATTACCCAAGCCAAACTGCCCCGCTGCTCATTAAATTTAAAACCGAGCTAAAGTTACGTCTACCACGACCCACAACCCGAATATGATCAATATATTTCCAATTGATATTTTCAACCTATTCTGCAAAACAACAATTGAGCCAGTCTGTTTACTCTGTATTACAACAGCAACTGTAACAGGCGTTACAGCGCCAATGTGAACAGCTTTACAACCAAATCATTTACAAACAACCACTTAAGATAAATCTTCATTAGCCGCTGTTACATCAACGATACAGAAGTGCATTAAAAACGCAGCCGATTAAGTTTTTAATCAACATATTCAATAACCTACCAAAACGGCCTAACGCTTGCTTACTCTTTAACCATAAGTTTGAAATAAACCTCACTGTAACCCAGTCATAAACGCTTGTTTCAGCCAGGTAATCAGCCTTATCGGCAATATGCCAACCATGGCGCAACCATGCTTTTACGCCAAATATTGAAACACCCCAAGCAACAACTTTGTTTAAAGTTGTTAATAAACAACAAGTAATTAGCACGTTTTATCCGTATTCACTTATAGGATGGTAAATATTATGAAACGATTTAAATGCAAACAGCTTATCAGGGCGCTAGGTATTGCGCTGATAAGTACAACAAGCCTCTATGGTGTCACGAGTCTGACGACCGCCAACGCTGGCGCCTACGACTGGCTCGCTCTGAACGAACCGACTGAAAAGTACTGTATGGCCGATGCCTACCTCATGAAAGATGGCAATAAGCTAGCGCAGGATGCACTTAACTGTACCGCAAATGACGTCGAGATCACTAGGGTGACACCGACCGACCCTAGCGCGGAATGTAACTTAGGTGACGTATTCTCCTTCGAGGCAGATGTGACCGTACGAACCAACGCCAACGCGCGTTGGGATACCACCTTCTATCTCCCTTTGACAGATGCAAGCCCTCAGGTCGTGCATGGTCCCGGTCTGCGTGACTGTAGTATGATCTTACCGATCCCGGGTGACAGTGGCGAGACCGCTGATGTACAGTTAGACGGCGATCAATGTGGTGACATCACCAAGGCAAATGGCCCAGATGAATACGTACTACAGGGTGAGACCATCACCATGCTGTGTGCGGATGGTGATCAGGACAATCGCGCCGACTTCACTTACTGTGCGGCTTGGGATAACATCGAACGAAGTAATTGTACCTATGGAGAAGATCCATACGCTGGGCAGATCCCCAACAACAAATCCAAATGTAACTGTGACACCTTTAATATCGATGTCTTTATTAAACCAGCTCCACCAACGGTAATTAAAGCACTAGCCATTGGCCACCCATCATCTCGCGCTGAGCCAGGCGGCACATTTGACTATACCATGACCTTTACTAACCCTAATGCGCAGACCTCACTGTTTATCACATCACTCACTGATGAGATTGATATTGGCGGCGAAGGAACCTTCGACAGAACGGTCGATCTGTGGGGTGGTCTAGATACTGTCTTGCCTTTGGTAGACGGTGTGTACCTGACTGCAAGCAACTGTTCACAACCTGCTAACGGCGGTGAAATATTGCCTAGCGCCTCATACAGTTGTGCCTTCACGGTACATATTGTCGACCGAGACTTGCCCGATGATCAAAGCCCTGAGTTCTATGATGACTTAGTCAAGCTAGCTCTGTTGGATAAGAACGGTGATATCGTCACTGACGGTGATAGCTGTGCAGCTATTCCAAGTAGCGTTGCAGGCGATCACTGTAGTAACGAAGTCACGGTACAGATCACCAATCTGGCACCGGCGATTACCGTAACCAAGACCGCTAACCCAACGGAAGTCTTGGAACCGGGTGCTAATGTTCTGTTTACCATTACGGTCGACAATGATGCCCAGTTCTGGGATTCTCCACTGACGCTAACCGCGTTAAATGACACCGTATTTGGTGATCTTCTAGCCGATGAGTGTTCCGCACTTTCCACCAGTATCTCCGAAAATGGTACTTACACTTGTACCTTCACTAAGTTCATTGGCGGCAATGCGGGCGATCTGCACTCCAATGTAGTGTCAGCTACAGCGGTAGATGATGAGCTTGATCAAGCAACGGGTAATGACTCAGCAATGGTTGATATCCGCGATGTGCCATCGTCTATCACCCTGGTTAAAACAGCGACACCAACCGAGGTACTAGAAACCGGTGACGATCCAAACAACTATAGCGATGTTAGCTATAACTTTACCTTTACCGTTAACGCTGCAGGTGTGGATGATGTGACCTTCAGCAGTCTTGTCGACGTGCCATTCGGTATTCTAACCGGTGACTGTATGGTCGACAGTGTGAATGGCAATCCTATCGCTGACACAGCCCTTAGTGGCTTTGTATTAGAACCTGGCGATTATGCAAGTTGTGATATCACCAAGAGTCTGCAAGGTAACGCCGGTGACACCCATCTAAATACGGCCACCATCAGAGGTGTCGATGAAGACGGCCAAGATGTGGACGCATCGGATGACGCTCTTGTGACCTTTACACCACTGGCTCCAGATACTGATATGGCGTTTGCCACCAGTATGCTAGTAGTGCTAGAGCTATCTAATGGCGGTTTCGAAGATGTGACCTTAACAGATCTTACTGTTATGGGCGTTGACGTTGTCGATGGTGCTGCAGGTGCTGACTTTATTTTCCGTAACGCAATAGGCGGTGAACATGCAGGAGTTTCCTATTCGGCTTGTGCCATAGGAACAGTGCTTGGTTACAGTGGCTCGGGTACCGATACCTATAGTTGTGCCTTTACCTTAGAATTAAGGCCTGGAATCGAGAATACTGATGCTATCAGTTTCTTAGCTGGAGGTGTTAACGGCGTAGTCGCAATCGTAGCAGACGATGAAGGCACGGAAGTAATCAACGGCGTTTCCGTTGAAGTTAATACCATTGAGTAACAGATAGCACTCAAAAGTTAACCATAATTCAAATGTGACATAGCAAGAGGGCGACGGTAATTACCGCCGCCCTCTTTATATCGCAATCGATAAGAATTGACTTAAGATGTAAACGATATCACAGACTATTTTTTACCATTGCCATGACCATTTCCATTGCCACCGCTAGAACCGCTCAGGCTAAGGCTAACCGAAGCCGTTGCCGTCATATCACCATCGCTAATGGTATAGCTAAAACTGTCGCTGCTCTTAAAGCTCTTTGCTGGTGTATATAACACCTGACCACTGCTAGTGATTTGTACACTGCCTTTTGCGCCTTGGCTCACCGAGACGATAATAAGCTCATCGCTTTCTGCATCCCAATCATTGGCAAGTACATCGATAACCACCGAAGTTTTAGATGACATGCTGACACTGTCATTAACCGCAACAGGGGCCGTATTAGCAATCGATTTAACCGTATAACTGACACTGTCACTGCCTAAATAGCTTGTGTCAGTGGCATTTTGCGCATTAACTGCGATGTTAAATGAACCCTCGGCCGTTACTGCATCAGAGGTGATGCTAATATTCACCACAGCACTGGCACCGGGTGCGAGGTTCACCTTGGTATTACTCGCGCTCCAGCCTGTAGGGACATCGGCAAATACATCAAAACTGGCCTCCAAACAGGTTTCACTATCGTGACTGGTCACAGTAGCACTGTAACTAACCTGCGTGCCGGCTACCACTTCTGCTCCCTGAGGATTCGACACCACAATAGTAGGCGCTGTTTGCGTACATGTCGCGAGTGGGTTTGATACGGTATAACTCGCTAAATCATTGCCTATATAGCTATTTTCTACGCTATTTTGAGCACTTAAATCGAAATCATAAGTGCCGTCTTTAGCCACTGTGGATGACTCCACATTTAAGCTAATATTGCGGCTCTCACCCGGTGCTAAACTCACCACAAGGTTGTCAGAGCGCCAATCGGCAGGAACGTTAGCTGTCACATCGAAATCACTACTGGCACAGCTGCTACTATCCTGACTGGTTAATGTGCCGCGATAGGTTGCTATTGCTCCCGATGCGAGCTCACCACTGCTGTCGACCGACAAGGTAAATCTTGGGCTAGCCATTACGCACACCGCTGCTGGAGAGTCCACAACATAACTCACCATCCCCGTCTGAGCGTAGTTGCGATCACTAAGGTCTGCTGCACTGATTGCAATATCGTAAAAACCATCGGCTGCGGTACTTGATGAGTTCACATTAAGTGTCACTGTACCACTCTGCCCTGCTGATAAACTGAGGCTCTTTTGTGTCGCCGTCCAGCCATTAGGAACAAGCGCTGACACATCATAATCAGACATTGCACAGTCAGCACTGTCATTGTTGGTGACCGATACACTATAGGTCACAGCAGTGCCCGCCTCTACCCAAGCACTTTCATTAGGTAGCAATGACAAACTTGGATTAGCCTTAACGCAGCTTAGACCTGAGTAGCTAACATTGACGCTCGCTCCGGTAGTATCGGTCCATTCAGTCGTTATCGTCACGCCAGCATCAAGATCTTGATAACTGGTGCCAGCCAACAATGCTGCATCATCGAAATCATTAAGGCCGCTGTTAGGTGTCATATCGAGTAACAGGTTACTCTGCATGTCGTTCTCAGTCGCCAGATGCAATACCACGCCATCTGTTATACCGCTCATATCGGCTAAGAAACTGTCGAAACCAATTGCCTGACGATACTCGAGGTAATACCACAGCGGTTGACCAGTAACAGCATCGTTACCGCGGCGTACTCTAAGTGCCTTGGCTGCACCCGTCGGTGCTGTCTCATAGGCATCCAACAGATAGTTACCATCACTGCTTGCAGTGATAACTTCGCCCGCTGAAGAGGTGATCCAACCGAGTTGCTGCTTACTAAAAGCATTGAAATGGCCTGTGATTCCAGATTTACCCATGATATCCATAGTATCGCCATATTCAAATGACAAACAACGACCCGCTAATACCCCATCAGAACAATCAAGATCTTTGGCATGATGTAGCCCAAGGTTATGGCCCAACTCATGGCCAACGGTACGCAGGGTCATCGAGCCATTGATGAAAGCACGTGAAGGATTGCCACCGATTGTTCCCTGGCCCGTCCAGCCACAATTAGTGTTCTCGGGATAGATATACACCCAGCGATCATAACTCGCGGTATCTATGCCACTATCGATAACCGCCTGACGTCCATAATTGTCGATTGAGTTGGTGCTACACGTTGCATCAATCGGCAAGGTGAAATAGCCATTTACATCACCACTGAGCCAAGTTTGGCCGTAAGATGCTTCTTGGTAAAAGTTGTTGACGGTACCAAAGACTAACTCCTCAGCCTCCTTTACAGTCCAAGGCTCGCTGGTGTTGTCCTGAAAGTTTACCAGAATAACCAGTGTACGTTGCTCACCCAATGTACCCGACAATGTAGTCTCGCTGACACTGGCTATCGCCGTATCAGCGAGAAGTTGTAAACTCGTTAGCTCATCATTGAGCACTAAAGCTGAATCAATTTGATCGGCATCAGAGCCGTTGAACATCCAGCCTGTAGCTTTAACACGAACGCCCGTTTTCAGTTCATCAAATTTGCTATTCTTGGACAGGTGCAGATCAACGGGCCCGGTATCTGTCATTAACGAATGACGCAGGTGACCTTGACTGCCATCTTCATAATCCACGTATACCACTTCCAACTCACCCTTAAGCTCACGCTTCTGAGTCAACATAGCCAGAATGTCCTCCGGCATACCGGCTCTGGCAGATACTGGCAACACTGCACGCACTGCCGCAGAGGGATCGGTTTTAACTAAGTCGATGAGCAGAGTTTGGCGGGCCTGAGTGTACGCAATTAACTCTTGCTTAAGCTGCTTCTTATTTGATTTTTTCGCACGACGAAACTCAGCCATACGATTAGCAAGCATCAAGGTCTGTTCTTCGACTTGTTGCTTAGAAACTTGTTTATCTCTAGTTTGGCGGTTTGCTTGACCTTGGGCTGAAGCTCTCTCATGAGCTCCGACTCTAGCATGTGTTTCTTCGTGTGCAGATGAAGCAAACGAAGATGCGGAAAAAGTGATGGCTGAAAAAACCAGTAATGCCGTGGCTGGGAACTTTAAAAAATTGGCAGCCGAGTTCGATGCCACTATGGCATTTTCTTTGTTCAAAAATCATTTCCCCTAAAAGTAAAACTTACCTAACTAAATCGATCTAATGACAGATTTCTTATTTTGAATTTTCTGATACAAGGATTATTAAATCATCATGTGCAGAGAGCTATAGCGCATGCTAGCTCTGGGCTGACCAGTAAAAACTGACGGCATACTAGCAAAGGAGTTGGCGGAACAACAAATGAATATGGTTAAATTTTGATCGATCGCTCATTTTTTAACCTGACTGTTCGCTAAGTAATTGAAAAGGTATAGCTGGCCAAGTCTGTTTGATTTTCGAGCTACCATGATAGAGAATTGTTATCAGATATTAAGCCTAGATACGTCAAAAAGTATCATTTTATGATGACTCGTTTTAACAACTTCAGATATTCATTTTATAAATAGAGGGTTACGCGAGCGGGTTGTACGTGCTGAGTCACGACTAAGCCACATTGGAGTGGCGGAAAGTAAAAAGCGCTAAATAGCGCTTTTTTGTAATATGTCACTCCAGTGCCAAAATTTGTCCTATCAGTAAGAGGTCTGAAAATGGCTCATAATGGGATTAACTTTCAGTCAGCGGCACGGCCTTGTTTTCAAGCAATACAGGAATGCCTTCATTGATCGGGTAAGCAATTTTATCGAACTTACAAATAAGCTGATTATTTTCTTTATTATATTCAAGCTTTCCTTTGCACGTTGGACAAGCAACAATTTCGAGTAATTTTTTATCAAATGCCATGCTGTTACCTTTGTTTATCTATGACCAGTTGTTTAATGCGGGCCAAAAGTTGTTGATCAAATGAAGGTGGTAGCTTCGCATCTACGGCTAAATACCACCAGTTATCTTTTGCGAATTCGCGACATTTCACCGCATCTTTTTCTGTCATCAGTAACGGATGTTCACCCGCGCATGCTGTTAGTTCTGCTTCGGTATAAGCGCTGTGGTCGTCAAATGCCTGTACTTTATCAGGGCTGAAACCTAAGTCCGATAAAGTATCAAAAAAGCGGCTTGGGTTACCAATACCCGCCATCGCCACCACGGCTTGCTCAGGTTCAGGGGCTTTTAATTGACTTCTATTAGCGCTGACAGAATGCCAGAGTGTTGGTTGCAGTCGCATTTGCTGTTCATTCGCTTTAGCAGCCCCGCCATTAACAATAACGTGATCGACCGTAGAGGTACGCCAACACCCTTCCCTTAATGGGCCAGCAGGCAGCAGCATGCCGTTACCAAGACGCCTTTCACCATCAAGAATGATCAGCTCGATATCACGGGCCAATGCATAATGCTGTAATCCATCATCACTGATGATGATATCGACATCAAAATCTGATAACAGCTGATGTGCGGCATCCCCCCTTTTAGACCCCACAACCATAGGCACTGAGGTTCTGGCGACTATCATCGCGGGTTCATCTCCGACCACCGCTGCAGAATCGTTAGGGCGTACACTGCGCACGCCATCGATATTCGCGCCGTAGCCCCGACTAATGACACCGGGCTTTAATCCATGCTGACGTAGAAGTTCAATTAGATAAATGACCATCGGTGTTTTACCGCTGCCCCCGACCGTAATATTGCCCACTATAATCACAGGAACCGGCAATCTGACTGCCGATTTTACACCTAGGGTATACAGCTTTCGCCTAACCCAGCTGACAGCTGCAAAAATGATTGATAGCGGCCACAGCGCAAATCTGAGTATATGGCCGTCATACCAGAGTTTGTTTACCCAAGACTGCATTTAGCTTCCAAACTGCATCTGATACAGGTTGTAATATACGCCCTGCTTTGCAAGCAAAGACGTATGAGTGCCTCGCTCAACAATCTTGCCTTGGTCAACAACAAGAATTTGATCGGCGCTTTCAATGGTTGATAATCGGTGCGCAATAACAATCGAAGTTCGGTTTTGTCTTAGGTTATCAAGCCCGCCTTGAATCGCTTTTTCTGATTCAGTGTCTAAGGCCGATGTTGCTTCATCTAAAATCAATACAGGCGAGTTACGTAATATCGCCCGCGCAATCGCAATACGTTGTCTTTGACCACCAGAGAGCATGACACCATCTTCACCAATTTGGGTATCAAGCCCCTGTGGCATAGGGTCGATAAACTCCATCGCATGCGCTAGGGTCGCAGCGTGAATAATCTGCTCGCGCGTAGCTTCACCAGGGTAGGCGTAAGCAATATTATTGGCAATGGAGTCATTAAATAGGGTCACTTGTTGGGAGACTAACGCTATTTGGCTGCGTAGAGAGGTGAGCTTGTACTCATCAATATTGACGCCATCGAGGGTGATTTCGCCCGATTTTAGCCCCGTATAAAAACGAGTGATCAAACTGGCGATAGTCGATTTACCAGATCCTGAACGGCCCACTAACGCCAACGTCTGACCTTGTTCAACTTTAAATTCGATACCGTTTAGCGCCAATTTCTCATGCCCAGAATAGCTGAAATCAACATTATTAAATGCAAGTTCACCCTTAACACGTTCAACTTCAAGCTTTCCGTTATCCCTTTCAGGCTTGATATCAAGCAATGCAAACACGGTCGTACAAGCTGCAATACCCCGTTGGAATTCGGCATTAACGCGGGTAAGGTTTTTAATGGGTTGTAACATTGCCAGCATAGCACCCAAAATTGTCGCAAAGGTACCTGCTGTGAGCTCTGCTTTCATGCTATCAATGCTTGCTGCATATAAGATAAACGCAATCGCAAATGAGCCAATAATCATCACTAGTGGCTGGCTAATCGCTTGAGCGGTTGCGAGTTTCATTGTTTGATAGCGGTTTTGATCATTTACTTTTGCAAAGCGCTGCGCTTCCGTTTCCTGACCGCCAAAAGATAATACATTCTTATGGCCTTTAAGCATTTGCTCTGTCGCGGCGGTAACACCACCCATTGCAGCTTGGATATTCTTCGACACTTTTCTAAATCGGCGGCTAACCACCGCAATGATCAACCCGATAATGGGACCGATAACCAGAATAACTAATGATAGTTTCCAAGAGAAATAGAACATAACGCTTATCATGCCGACAACCGTAATACTGTCGCGCACGATAGTGATCAGCGCACTACCCGTCGCGCGGGCGATTTGTTCTGTATCGTAGGTCACGCGGGATATAAGATTACCCGTGTTCTCATTGTCCATATAACTCACAGGCAAAGTCAGATAATGTTCAAACACCTCTTGGCGCATATCCATTATCACTCGAGCACTCATGTAAGCGATGCAATAGGTCGACAGAAAGTTTGCTAAGCCACGTAGGCTAAACAACACAATGACCACAATAGGAGCGATCAGTAACACGTCACTACTAGAGCTAAAGCCACCACTCGTACCAAGATCAAGATTACTTAGGCCGCCAGAAGCTGTTTGACTTGCTTGCCCGACAAAACCTTCATCAATGAAAGGTTTGATGACGGCAATAAATGTGGCATCAACTAATGCATACATGATTAAGCCAATAACGGCAAAAAACAGTACTTTCTTAAGCGGTTTCAAATAGCCGAGAAGGCGCTTAAAGACTGTCCAGACTTCATTTTTAGGAGATGTTGTCATTGAGAGAATTTACGTATTGGCAAAAGAAGCATTCTACTCTGGATTTTTGATCTCACCAAACCTAAACACTTTGTTATACCAAAATGGCGCAAAATCTGACCGATATGTATAAATTTTGGTACTGTCAGACTGAAAAACAACACTGACTTGTCCCTGTTCTCCAGTCACTAACGTATCAATACCCAAATCATCATATCGCGCCCAAACATCTTTCTTGGGAAAACCATATCGGTTATTAAACCCCGCAGGAAACAACACCAGTGTTGGTGATACCGCATCAATAAAACGTGCACTTGAAGAGGTTCTGCTGCCATGATGTGGCGCTGTCATCACTGAACTGGCAATGCCTTTATGATGTATAAGTTTTTGCTCCGCTTCATGTTCAATATCTCCCGTGAGCAAAATACTGTTGTTATCTTTGAATAAACGGATCACACATGAGCCATTATTGCCTTTAGCAGGTATTAAAGGACCAATAATCTCGAGATTGATGGTTTGCCACACAATATTTTTAGGTCGACAATTAACCGTGCCCCACCTTTTATCATCTGCTATAACGATGGCCTCGGGGTAAGCCGTCATAACGACTGACACGCCACCAGCATGGTCATTATCAGCATGGCTAATCACTAAGTAATCAATGTTAGTAATGCCTTTACTCTTTAAAAACGGCAAAATTATACGCTCGGCATAACTAAAGTTTTCACCAAAACGGGCTCCGGTATCGTAAATAATAGCTCGACCATTGCGCTCTATCACGGCTGACATCCCTTGGCCTACATCCAATAAATGTACCTTCCATTGCTGATGTTGCACACCAAATATCGCTTGATAAGCCAGTATTAGGGCCGGCAGCGACATGACACTAAAGGCGAAGCGCCAATGCATAGCGCGAAATTGCAAACAGAGCCAAATCCCAAGTATCGCGCTCAGTCCAGCAGCTATCCATTGTGTTGACAGATCAAGCCAAGCAAACTCGATACTGCTGCCCATGTCTAACAGCATCAGTACCGGTTCCATCGTTAACTGTGTCAGCCAAAAAAGATTAAGTGACTCAGGAGCAACACCCGCCAACATTGCCATGATAAATATCAACAGTGATAATAAAGCAACGGGTAAAACAACAAAACTAAACCAAGGCACCAGAAGAAAGTTGATTGCAATACTGATTATCGACGTACCAGCAAAGAAAGTCGCTTGTACTAGCCCTAACACAAGAGCCAATCGCCACTGTATCGCCCAAAATGCAACAATCCAGTGTTGAATGCCACTGCAGCCATTAGCCACTTTTATACGCAATACTTTGGCAATTGAGCTAACTGCAGGCTGATTGGTCGCCACGTTAGTTTCTAAGGCTTCAAGCCTTTGCGGATTAAACCTTGCTATAGTGATTAAAATAACCGTCAACGCCATAAATGACAGCCAAAAACTGGCACTAAGTGGACTCAAAGGATCCAGTAACAACACCATAAATAGCGCATACAACAATCTCTCCCAACTGCTTGAAAAACGGCTCAATACCCATGACGATATATAGGCTAATAGCATAATGAGGGCGCGTTGAGTTGATACCGAAAAACCCGCTAAATACGCGTAAGCAATTGCCGTCACGGCACAAAGCACCATAGCGATAACATTGTTACGCCGTCCTTGAGTCGGCAAAAAGTGAAACAGTAACGTTTTACTCAGCAGGAATATCCAAAAGCAAGCCACTGATAAATGTAGGCCTGATATCGCAAACAAGTGACCCGTACCGGTATTTCTCAGCTGTAACCAACGCTCTGATGTCATTAGGCTTCGATCGCCAACTAAAAGAGCAAACAGCAAGTCTTGTGAAGAGTACTCAGCCAATGCGGGTTTTAACTGTTCAATGAGCTTGTCTCTAACACCTTTTTTGTCGCCGAGTAACAGCCCTGCCGTCACCTTGCCTTTAGCAAAAACATGTTTACTCAGTAGGTATTTCTGTTGATTAAATCCTCCTTCATTTAAAGGGCCTGTAATCGACTTGGGCTTAATAGTGAATAACCACTGTTGGCCAACCTTAACTTTTGGCGGTTTTGACCACGATAATCTAAGCTTTCTTGTGAGCTTGTGGGGCAAAATTGAATCAACCAGCATAATATCCATACTAATCCAGTCGCCGTTTGCATGAACTAGTGATATGATTTCGCCCCTAACATTGATAGCGTCAGTATTTTCACCCGTGTCCCAGTCCATTAATAACGCATAGAACATCGTTATCCAGCTGAGTGCTAATAAGCAACCAGCTAACATAGGGGCACGCTGAATCACGACCACAGCCATTAGAATACACAACGGCACCAAGGATAGCTGAGGGAGCGATGGCCAGATCATTGCTGATAATATCGTGGCGCAGAAGCCACACATGAATCCATTCATAATGAAGTTAGTTAAGACAGTAAATTCGAGTTATGCCAAAAAAACTTATAAAAAAATTTATGCCCAAGCCTGAAACACTGCGTAATCATAAAAATCTACGCATGTTCGGCGATCTATTACTAAAGCCTAACTTATGGGCTCTCAATAGGCGTTCAGCACCGGGGGCGTTTGCTGTAGGACTTTTTGTTGCGTGGATCCCAATGCCATTTCAGATGGTACTGGCTGCAGCGCTAGCGATTTTATTTAACGTCAACTTACCCGTTGCCGTAGCGCTTGTTTGGATCACAAACCCCGTTACTATGCCGTTTATGTTCTATATGGCCTATATACTAGGGGCAAAAATATTGGGGCATCATCCGCAAGAGTTTGCTTTCGAGGCTAGTTGGCAATGGGTTGAGTCATCCATAGAAACCATTGGCCCCTCTTTTCTAATAGGCTGCTTGGTTTTTGGATTACTGTGTTCGGTTACGTCTTACTTCACCATTAAAACGTTATGGAAGTACTCAGTGCTCTTTAAGTGGAAAAAACGCAACAAGGAATAGCACACAATCTCTTTTAATGTGCTGTACAGCAGGCTTTGATAACGTATACAGTCTTAATAACAAAAAAGCAGCTTATCGCTGCTTTTTTTGTTATGTAAGAGGTTCACCTTAGACGCTAATGCGCTGTTTGATTTTCCAGTACGCTTTTCATCGAAGGGACGATGCTGGTTGGATCAAGTCGCATCTGATACCAATTCACTCGCCAGTCAAGATGAGGCCCTGTTGCACGACCTGTCGCGCCAACTTCGGCGACCTTATCGCCTTGTTTAATCTCTTGGCCTTCTTTCACGTACAACTTACTTAAATGTAAAAAGCTTGAACTAACACCGAAGCCATGATCAATAATCATCGTTCCACCAGAGTAGAACATATCATCAACAGCAAGCGATATAACACCATCAGCAGGTGCAACCACAACAGTCCCGGTTTTTGCGGCAACGTCGACCCCATAATGTGGAGTGCCAGGTTTACCATTATAGACACGTTGACTGCCGTAAACGCCTGAAATACGCCCCGTTAGCGGCCAAATAAACGTTTGGTTAAACGCGTTGCTTTTAGTAAATTGTGTTCGTGCCGCTTTGACTTGCTTACTGTCTTGTGCCGCACGATTTTGGGCTTTGGGATCAGGCTTCATGATTTTCTTACTGATCCCATTCACATTTTGGATCTTGTATTGTCGCTTTGCTAAAGTCAGCGGCTTTAACTCTGTTAATCCGTCAGGATAAACAAGTTTAAGCAATTGCTTGAGTTGTGCCTCCCGAGCAAAACCAAACGCAAATTGCCCTTCAGAATTTACATCAATAGCAGCATCGTTTAAATAAACCTGAGTACCCGGTTTAACTTTGGCGCGAATTAACGAACCTTGTTTAAGCTCGCCATTCAATTCAACTTGAGCATTTACCTGCAACGATAAACTGCTCACGAGACTTGCAATGACGATAGGGATTATTTTGCTCAAAGTGAGATCCTAAAAAAGACTAGTTATTGGCTTTTCGGCTGGCAATTGCACCCTTGCCAACGCCTTCATAAGCGATGACTTTAAAATCACTGCGGGGTACTTTTTCTGACAAGGTTTGCACCATGTAGTCAGCTAACAATTCAACCGTCGTATCATGTGGCAAAACATCGCAACACTCTTTTGGCATTGCAAGCTGAAAATCACCTTGTGGCGCTTGATAATGAAAACCAAAATGAGTGTTGTCGCTGACGTTTGTCTGTGGTGACAGCGTTAGGGTGTTCACCGAGACACAATCTTCTTCGCTACCGAGGTAGATATCGTGCCAGCGTTTAGCCCAGTACTCATCCCATTTAGGCGCTGCTGCGCCGTTTTCAAATACGGTCACGGGGCTTCTGTGCCCATGAGCGATACGCTGACAGTTGCCATCATGCTTCTTTAGGCCATGGGTATAATGGTAAAATGGAGCGTCATGGAACTCATTTCTCAACGTCAAAGAGATCCCCTCAACGTTTGCAGGCAAGACCTCTTTAAGCGCTTTTTGCAAAAACGCATTTACGCTTTCAAAATCGATGATTTCACTTGGAATTAAGGCAAATGCTTGCGAAGGACACGCTAAATGTATATCCCCTTGCTGGCTACTAAAATCCATCCATACTCGGTCACCTTGCTGTTGCCAACGAACTTCACTACAAGCAGTAGGCACCAACAAACGATGATCAGCAATATCGTCTATAGTACTTTTAATTACACGCTTCACTTTGGCAAAATCGAGCACCATGTTTTGCTCATCTAAACCACCGTCGAGCAAAACATCGACAATCCAGCTCTCTCCTACCATGCCACGAATAGGACAAAGATAAGAAAAATCAATAACAGTTAAATCTTTAACAAACAGTTGCATTTGAGCTCCTAGGTAGAAAAACAGTCTACCTTGCACCGTCCAGGCAGCGATGGCTGCAGGATGTAATAACAGGTAAAAAGCAGCTTTTTAGCCGCCCTCTTTAGAATTTCTGTAGCTTACAATGATAAGCATTATTATTCGACCACTTTAAGCCTAATCAAGGCTATTATCTGCTGCCATAAAAAAACCGAGTGCTAATACACTCGGTTTAAACCCAACAGAGTTAAACTCTTCTTTTTTTATTCGCCTTTCAAGCGACGATCCAGTTGATCTTTAAGGTTTGCAGGGACGCCTTTGATGATAATGCTGTCTGACACTGGGTCGTAAATAACTCTTTCGCCCAAGTGTTGACTATCAAAGCTCAACGTTACTCCACCACCCGTACCTGAAAACTTCTTCAACTGACGAAGTGTTGGCTTGTCTCCTGGGAACTCCTCTTCAAGCTCATAGTTACCGCCTTGAGCAAATTCATAAAATGAATCCATTCCTTGATCCGCTAACTCATCAGCGAGATCTTTCATGTGAATGTCAGCCCCTTCATCACAACGTTCGGTGCAGTAATCAAACACGCGCTCACGAGCGACTTGACGCTCATCTTTGTTTAATTCGCTGCCGCCGACAAAATCTTCAACCGCATTCAATAGTGATTTATTTTGCGCTTTGGTGTTAACACCTTCAACACAGCCCATGAAATCGAGGAAAAAATCAGCCACTTTACGGCCCGCTCGTCCACGGACAAAAGATATGTACTTTTTAGAGTCAGGATCGGCTTGCCATTCCGTTAAATCAATCCGAGCAGCAAGTAGTATATTGTTGAGATCAAGGTGGGTATTTTGGGTTAACTCCATATCATCTAAAACGGTCATTGATGACTTGGCGTTCAGTAGCGACACAAAAAGGTAATCACTGGTCATGTAGGTATAACAGGACAGTAACAGGAAACCACCGGTACTAAAGTCATACTTGGCTAACTCTTCTTGCAACAATTTTCCAGCAATACCCGAAAACTCAACAAAGCCCAGTGCGTTATTACGATATTGGCTCAGTGCGGTTTCAAATTGGGTGTTAGCTTCACCATCTTCACCACTAATACCGAAGTGGCCAAAGCCTTTACCAGCCTTACCTGTATAGGTGTGATGGAGTTCATCTAACATCGTCTCAACGGCTTGACTATTTAATAGCGGTTGTGGGCGTAACCGACAGCTGAGCTGACCTTCTCCATCTTGAGAAATGGCATGGATAATTGCTTGTTCGACGTTAATACTCATTGAGCCTCGATAGAAAGTTGCTTAGAGCGATAGCCTGATAGTCAGCTCTATATGAAATAGATAAGTCAGTTTACAACCACAGCCGTAAGATAACATCTGCTGTGCCGGAAACATTTAGGCAGACATCATACCAGACAAAACCCAGAAATCCATACGGAAAATAGTGGCTAGAAGTGTAATCGATCACACTGAAAAAGCACGCTAATGAAAGACAATAAAAGATGAATAAATCAACGTATTTCTGACTAAAAGATGTAGGTTGAATAACCTAGTTTGATTAATACTCTTTGCCGATTATGCATTTAACCGCTATGTTCAGAATAATATGGAAGCACGACCTTACTCACAGCATCGATTAGTTAAATGATAAAAGCACTCGCTCAATGGTAAAAAGTGCAGAGCTTATTGAAAAAATCCGTTATTATATGCCGTTAATCAGGACTTAAAGTGAAATTTTTCAATTATGGCTATCAAATCAAAATATTCAAACACGCAAGTTGAGTCTATCATTGCTGAGCTTTTAGCAGTATTAGAGAAACACCAAGCCCCCACAGACTTGAGTCTGATGGCACTTGGCAATTGCGTTACACATTTATTGCAAAACAAAGTGCCTGCAGAATCTCGCGCCGTTGTTACCGAGCAGTTTGCCAAAGCATTATCTCAGTCAGTAAAAAATAACTAAGATTAAATGTAGGAACCACATTGAGTAAGGGTTTAACGATAGTGATTAAACCCATTAACCGCATTTACAGAATAATGGGTCAACATGGTTGAGCGACAAAAACAGTTAGGACGAGATCGAGTTTCACGCTTAATAAGCTGGGGACATTGGTTCGCTTTCATTAATGGCTTACTTGCTATTGTGGTTGGTTATCGGTATCTCGACACTGTCGGTTTTCCTGAATCGATTATAGGCTCGGTTTACCTCGCATTCAGTACCATTGGCCACTTCAGTTTTCTTGCTTTCATGGTTTATCTGGTATTCATTTTCCCCGTCACTTTGTTGCTACCTTACTCAAAAATCCTCAGAGGCTATGCGGCCGTTGTGGCGACCTTAAGCTTGTGTATATTGCTATACGACACCATTATTTATGACGACTACGGTCTGCATCTTAGCCCTTTTGTGTTTGACTTAGCGTGGACTGATCTCAACGGGCTACTGCAAGGTACCTCCTATATTATTACGCCTATCGGTATTTTAGCGATTGAGCTTACCCTCGCTAATTATCTATGGAAGCGTATCGAAAAAATTCGTAAGCGCAATTATGGCAACAAAGTTGTTGTCGTTGTTGGTATGTGCTTTATCGCCAGTCACCTTATTCACATATGGGGAGATGCTGCCGAAGTCACTGAAATAACACAATTTGATGATGCTTATCCACTATCCTATCCCGCGACAGCAAGAAGCTTTATGGAAAGTTATGGCATTGATAACACTCAAGTTCATCAAACGAACCTCCGCCCGAAAATCAGTCTTAAATATCCTCTAACGCCAATGCAGTGCGTGGCGGATGATAAGCCCAATATCCTATTTATTGCCATTGACAGCCTTCAAGCAAAGCTTGTTAATGATACGACCATGCCCGTTTTAGCAGCCTACGCTAATAAAAACCTCTCTTTTCAACAGCATCTTAGCGGCGGCAACCAGTTTAATAGCGGCATGTTTAGTCTACTTTATGGCTTGCAAGGCAGTTATATGAACGCAATAGACCTGCACTATGAAAGCCCGGTATTGACTCAAGAACTCATCGCCAGCGGCTACCAATTAGGTTTATTTACCACCGTCGATACTCTTGCTCGCCCGCAAGCAATTTTTAATGACTTTGAACGTATTGATGCTCAACACCAAGATAGTTATGCCCGCTCAGACCTCAGTTCGATTAACAACTGGCGCCAATGGACTCAAGCAGCAACAAAACCTTGGTTTACGTTATTAAACCTAAAATCACCCGATAGCTATGATACTCCTATCGGTTTCTTGGGGATTAAAACGGTAAAAGCAGACAAAGCACTTAAGCCTGCACAAAAAGTATTATTCAATCAATACCGTCAATCTTTGAATTTTATCGATACTCAACTCGAAAAAATCTTGAGCGACCTACCCCAGAACACCATGGTTGTGATTACTGGTGTCAGCGGGAAAATGTTTACCAGCAATCCTAACGAAGCCAGAACCAATCTATCTCCTGACAGTGTTAGAGTACCAATGGTTATCCATTGGCCAAACCAAAGGGCTGCCAAGCGTATCAACTACAGAACGACCCACAATGCCCTTGTACCGACATTAATGGTCCAAACATTGGGTTGCACTAACCCAGCCACTGATTTCAGCGCCGGCAGCAGTCTTATGCAGCCCAGTGATGAGTCATGGGTCTATACTGGTGATAACCGTATTTTCGCCATTTACCAAGAATCTGAAATAACCACGATTGATCGCCACGGTAAATATCGAATTTACGATAGTGAATATAAGAAACGCCTTAAAAAGAAGTTGAGTGCACCCGAGCTAATTGAAGTGATGCGCGAAGGAAGACGCTTTTATATTCATTAAAATAGCGTCAAAAGAAGACATACCCAAACAACTTGGGTATAAACTAGCCAAACAAATCGAAGACTTTAATGAAGCGCTTGCACTCACAATTATGACTTGATACAGTGCTTGCTCTTCAGAATGCCCCTTAGTTTATAACTTGTTCTGTAGCAAAATTCGGGATATGGCCTAGTTCGGTAGGGCGCTTGTCTGGGGGACAAGAGATCACAGGTTCAAATCCTGTTATCCCGACCAAATATCAATAAAAAAAGCCAGCTGAAAAGCTGGCTTTTTTTATTGGGAACTCACAGCTAACGATGTCGTTAGTCGTGACAATCAGCACACTCTTTGATTGTTAAGTCGACAGTGTGGAGCTCAGCATCAAGCTCATGTGCACTCGCCATATCATGACAATCGTTACAAGTGTTGATTGTCGCTTCCATTTCAGTGTGAGCAGCCACGTCGATTTTTTCGTGGCAATCGGTACAATCAACCGCCATAGCTGAAGCGGAAAAGACCAGCACTGCGAACATAGATAAGTATTTCATAACGGTTCCTTAATCACGGAGTAGTTGCACTTAAATACGATTTTTCACCGTCGATTTAAGATGCACGTTCAAAAACCCCACCAGCTAAAGTCCATTAATTAATAGAGACTTAGACCATGGGATCCCATGACTAATATCATATGAGTTAATATTAACTGAATATTAAAAGATGCCCTATTGATGAATAAATGCTGGATAAAAAATGACTGGATATCAATGCTGTGAACTCGGTCATGTCCGCAAGCGACTAAGACTAAATAAGGTAGGAAAAACTAAACAAAAATTCACATAGCGATTTTTTATACAATGACCATAGTCACAATGACTAAATACATCGAAATCCAGTTCGGTGGCACCATAACAGTTGCTATCCGGTAGAAAAGTTAATAGATTGTAAAGTGTGACTTATAATAAAAAATGGCTAACGTGTAATCTTGCTTAGCCAAATCAAAGGTTTCGCTTTTGGACAAAATCAACCAGAAAAAACTTCTCATCGCATCCATATTAGGGCTAGTAGGTTTCATCATTAACCTCTACCCATTGCCTCTATTTGCCAATATACAACTTATTCTCGGTAATGCCACTTACGTTATTTGCGCCATCTTATTCGGCCCTTGGTATGCACTCTATACAGCAATGATAACCGTGTCAGGCCTGTTTATCGGGTGGGATAGTTGGCATGTTTATTTACTGTTTCCAATAGAAGCTGTATGCCTAGGTTTAGCAAGGAGAAGAGATCTCTACTCGCTCTATGCAAGTATCGCTTTTTGGATTGTTATTGGGATGCCACTGTTTTATGTGTACGCCATACTCAATACCAATTTACCGAGTAGTCACCTACCATTTATCATACTAAAGCAAGGTATTAATGGGGTTTTCTATACAGGAATAGGCTCATTACTTGTTATCTTAACCCCCTCTTTTTGGTATTTTCAACCGAAAGCTAAACACAAGCAACGACGCACTTTTAATGCGCAGTTAACCTACGCATTTACTCTCGTCATTTCCTTAGCGCTACTTTTAGCTGCACTATTGTTTAATAATCAGTTTATTAATCGTTATCAATCACTATTAAGCGATAACATTAAAGAATCAGCACTGCAGTTAGGAACCTTGGCTCAAGCCTACATAGATACTCATGTTCAAGCGTTAAACAATGCCGCTAGCGGATTAAGTTTAAGCGAAACAACCTTAGCTCAACAGCAATTATCGCTGTCTAAACTGCATCAAATGTACCCAGGCTTTATCACTATGCTCATTGCCAACGAACAAGGACATATCAAGGGAGCGAGTCCAGTTTCACGATTAAAAGATCTCACTGGTAACGATACCGACCTCAGTATTATTGATCGAGATTACTTTATTGAATCGTTTGTAAACCAACGAAATTTCATATCACCGGTCTTTTTAGGCCGAGGTTTTGGTAACGATCCTATTGTCGCGATAAGTGCTCCTCTTTATGCTCCCCATAATGCATACCGTCCTATTGGGATTATTGAAGGTTCGCTGGATCTAAACAAATTCAAAGAGATTGATGAAACAAATAAAAAGTTCAAAAATCAATCTATCGTACTCGTTGACCGTACCAATCGCGTTATTTTTGCTTCGCCGGAACTGAGTATCAACCCACTATCTGCATTTAGCTATTCACAAAATAATACTAATTATACAAGTCCTTTGCCGATGCTGAATATTATTGATAAAGATAACATGGCACCTGAATATGTATTTGCGTCCTTCGAGCTGGAGAATAAATGGACGCTGTACGTGCTTAATCCCTTTAGACCTTTAGTGTTATTAGTCGAAAACATGTATATAGCAACCTTTGCCATACTGGTAATTTCACTGTTAATTACTTTTTTTATTACTCGGGTTATCAGCGCCAGATTGACACTGCCATTAGAGAGAATTGCCAGTAGGTTCAGTACCTCAAATGAAAACGATAATCACGACTACGGCATTGATGACGAATCACCTAAAGAGGTCTACTCACTCTATATGCGTCTTAAGCAAAGCAAGAGCTTGCTCATTGGCTACCAATTAGCGTTAGAAGAAAAAGTAGCGTTAAGAACATATGAATTAGAGCAGGCGAATATCAAGTTAAAGACTCTTGCAGAAAAAGACTCACTCACAGGGCTTTATAATCGCCGCTATGCTGAAGATCAGTTTTCAATAATCCAAGAGAGCTGCCAAAGAACTGATGAAGTCATTGCCATTGCCCTATTGGACCTGGACAGGTTTAAACACATAAACGATACCTATGGTCATTTAAGTGGCGATCTCACGCTTAAGACCGTTGCAAGCCTGTTAAACGATGACTTTAAACGGGATGGTGATATTATCGTGCGTTTTGGCGGGGAGGAGTTCCTCATCATTATGCCTTTGTGTAACGCATTGAAAATAGAATCTCACCTTGAACACTTTAAACAAAAGCTAGCGGACACCATCATTGCCCCTCCTGGTAATACAGCCCCTTTTAATGTGACCACAAGTATTGGAGCCGTTATCGCTAATGGCACTTACAGTGATTCTCTTGAAGACTGGATAAAGCAAGCCGATATCAACTTGTACAGCGCTAAAAATGGCGGTCGAAATAAATTGGTATTTACAACCTTGTCAGAAACCCCAGCTGAAAACGATGTTAATCAGTAATAACCTTATCCATTTTGTCCATCATATAACCAAAAAATGGATTCCATTTTTGTCGAAGAACCTCACTTGCAGGAACGCTAAGCACTCCGCGTTCTCCTTTTGAAGCTCCTGCACCGATTTGGATCCTATTGCCAGCCTGTTTTTTATATGGGCCATATAGCTCGTCGTCTTGGGGAAAGGGTAAGGCAACATGGGACAATGAATAAACCTGTTTAGGCCAATGCTGAATAACAGCTTCAATATCGGCTCCATTAGTGAGATTTCTTGCCTGTACCGCTCCCCTTCCCCCTCCAGTATTTTCGATTAATGTAAAATCGAAATCTAGTTCTGTCGTGTCAACTAAATCAAAGAAAGGGAGCAAAGGATCCGTTGGCATTAGGCTTAAATTAACTTGAGTACGATTAATATCGAACATCACTAATTCATGGTTTTCCCCCTGCAACCGCAGATACAGATCTCGCAGTACCGCCATGGTATCAACGGTGTCGTCAGTCAAAGATTGAAAGGTGAGTACGGGCGCCAGCCGAGCAAGCGATTGACTATCGAGTTGGTTTAATAATTCAACATTTCGACTTGCAAGCTGATAGACCACATCGCCAGCATTAACGGCAAATGAACTGTATTTGAAAGGATCATATTCGGTTTGAATGCTGTTCCAGCTTAGCTTATCTAACCCCAAAAAATTGCCCAGTATTGCCTGCCATTTTGCGCCTGCTGCCACTGGCGGTAGACCTATTGCGGGTGAGACAAACACCAATCCAGAAAAATCGCCAGCATCCCCTACCCTTAACTTCTCTAGCTCATGATTAAGCGCCAGCGCTGCACCCGTTGAAAAGCCAACCACATACAGCGGTTTATCCTGCAGAACCTGTTTCATATGCTCTACAGCAATAGAGACTGCTGCAGCCATGTCCTGCCAATTTATATCGGTAAGCCCAGAGGGCAGTGTTCCATGGCCTGGTAATCTTAACCCTAGAACATGAGCCGATTCTTGGTAATGCTTTGCAAAATATTGCATTGTATAAGGCGAGTCTGACATTCCATGCAGTAACAACACGCCATATTGCGCATGCTCATTTTTCCACTCAAAGCTTCGATTCCAATTTTGCTGCCACTTATTAGGATCAGAATAACTCCCCGGTAAATAACGATTAACCACTAACAAAGAGTCAGATGTTGTTTTAGCGGTAACCTTGCGCTCAACCTCTGCGAACAGTTTATCTTCCAAACGCAGGTAATCATCAAAGTTGGCAATGCTGGGTTGTTGCCTATATTGTGCCTCAAGCTCCGTTGTGTGCCATAAATCCAGCGCCGGGCGTGAATTTAAATACCAAACAGCACCCGCAATTAAGGCGATGCTGGTTCCCACTGAAGAGTAAAACAGTGCAAACGCCAAATGCTTAGTTGAACCAATAATAATGGATTTCATCATCAAATTAACTCACTGATTTAAGTTGTTGGTATTCATTAATAAATCGAAATAGTATACACACTAGATATAGCTAACTTACACTGCTTTTAACGCGAAACAAATAGACACTATGATGATCGGAACAGAACTGGCGACAATTTGCTTTTATCTACCAACCCCTCCAAAACTACCAGAGAACTGGAGTTACCAGGATTTAAATGCAACGCAATCCATGATTGTATTAAATGGTAACCATTGGCGGAAAATTCTGACTATCATGGCAAAGATAACCGTTAATGGCCAAGATTGGCGACGCTATCGTGATACGCTATTATTAAAACAAGAAGAGTCGATAGTGATTACCGCCCTATCTTTGCAATCCGAACCGAAAGTTCACATTATATGTGGACAGGAAAGCGCCCAGAGTCTACAAATAAATAGAGCGGAATTTATTCCTATCAGCACTCAATGTAGCAGCCTACTGAAACACCCACATCAGTCCATTTATCTTTGTCCATATTTAGATTATCGACAATTTCCTAACAAACAGATTAATCAATTAAGACAAGAACTCGGATTACAGCCGCTTGATTAGCCCAATTAAGATAATAAGAGTTAAGTTTAACAGACCAAAAAAAAGCGCCTATAAGCGCTTTTTAAGTGATAAACCGTTAATCGTAAATTGTCGGGATAGCGTCACGCTTATGCTGCGTCGCGCGGTAAATGCCAATCAATTTACTATTGACGAACTCACTAACCTCTTTGCCTTCAAGAAAATCATCTATCTGGTCATACGTCAGACCTAGTGCTATTTCATCTTCTAATTGAGGCTGTCCCTCTTCAAGATCTGCAGTAGGCGCCTTATGGACCAAGATATCGGGCGCGCCTAAAAAGTGAGCCATCTGTCTTATTTGACGTTTATTCAAGCCGAATAATGGGGCTAAATCACATGCTCCATCACCCCACTTGGTATAGAAACCGGTAATATTTTCTGCACTGTGATCTGTACCTACCACTAAACCTGCCACTAGCCCTGCTATCTCATATTGAGCAACCATGCGCATTCTTGCTTTGACATTGCCTTTTACAAAATCCACTTTAGCGCTATCAGGCAGTATCATTCCAGCAGATTCAATCGCATTGATGGTTTCACTATGAACCCCATCTACACCTTGTTTAACATTCACAGTCACTTGTTTAGACGGGTTGATAAATTGACATGCTAACTGAGCCTCATCTTCATCCTGTTGTACATCGTAAGGAAGACGAACGGCAATAAATTGGTAATCATTCTGAGCAATGCTTTGATTAAGTTCATCAACAGCTAACTGGCATAAGCGCCCGGTTAGCGAAGAGTCAACGCCACCACTGATCCCGAGGACAAGGCTTTTGCAGTGTGATTCCTTGAGTTTCAGTTTGATAAAGGCCACCCGTCTTTGCACTTCATACTCTGGCTCAATAGCCGCTTGAACCTTCATTTCACGTAGAATCTGTCCCTTCACAAGCTGTGCTCCAATAAAATGACGATATTTAGCAAATCAGCTTGGTATTATGAGCCAAAATACTGATTAATACAGTGTTATCTTGTAACATATTTTACTACTGCAATTTTTTCCTAGCCTATATAATTAACCAACCGCTAAAATAAAAAAAACTCAGCGTAATCCCGCTTCGAATGGTGAAAATGAATGATCGAAGAGAAAATTGAATATTGGCACAACCCAATAGTGCCTGATATCGAGCTCAGTAAAGCTAGCTTTCAGCGCTTTGAGTTCGATCAACATATTCATCTCGACTATCACATAGGCGTGGTGACTAAAGGTGGACAAAAATATCAACATAAAGGGACTAGCTATCAACTTGATAAAGGGTTTATTTCGACTCTAAACCCCGACGAAGCACATAATGGACAAAGTACCCAAGTACAAGGTTATCAAGCCAATGTTATGGCTATCCCGGTAGATTATGTCAATCAAATCGCCAATGAGCTTTGCATTAATGAACAATTTTTCAGCTCACCTCTTTGTTGGGCCCCTGACCTGCATCTCGCCTTTTCACATTTACATAAAATACTCACGAGTCCCCAGACACAGCAAACGAGACTCTCCATAGAGACACATTTACTGGCTTTACTCACTGAACTATTTGAACGGTTTGGGGCTGTTCACACTCTCACGCCTACTCGTCACGCCCTCTCCCAACAACAGCTGGGTAATATTAAGAGCCAGTTTCACGATGAACTGTACAGAGAATTTAAACTCGATGATTTAGCCGTTGCCACAGGCTTAAGTAAGTTTCAGTTTTTACGTCAATTTAAATCGGCAACAGGTATGACCCCACACGCCTATTTAAAACGCATACGACTGGAGTATGCCAAAAAGGCGTTAATCAAAGGCGAGCCGATAATAGACATTGCACATCAAGTCGGTTTTTACGATCAGAGTCATCTAAATAAGGCGTTTAAGAGTGCCTTTCTTATCACGCCATCACACTTTCAAAAACGAGTGCTTTAGTACCAGGATCTTTCACAGCACCAATATGTCGCCCAACCTGCAATAATTTACAATACCTAACACCAACGATCAGCCATCATAGATGACAATATTATTATTCGGACTTTTTTATGGAACTGCAATTGCTGCTCTCTTTAGCCATCATTCATTCGGTCGCACTCGCCAGCCCTGGACCCGATTTTGCGTTAGTCGTAAAAATGGCAAGCCAAGAAAGTCGTGCCACTGCCATTGCTGCCGCGATAGGGATCTCGGTGGCTATCTTACTGCATAGCCTACTTAGCCTTACTGGTGTCAGCGTGATCATTAAGAGTTCGCAATGGCTATTTATTGCAGTCCAACTCATTGGGGCATCATATCTAGGTTGGATGGGTATAGGTGCCGTTCGTAGCGCGATGACACACTTTCAAACTAAGCGGGCTAAAAAGGATGCTATTGAACTGGGATCCACAATAACGACCAATACAGCTCATAATGGGCTGTCCATCAAGCAAGGGTTTCTCCGGGGTTTGTACACCAACTTACTTAATCCAAAAGCAATGGTGTTCTTTATCACCTTA
>NZ_PJBM01000256.1:0-37984 GCF_002836075.1 Shewanella sp. GutDb-MelDb
ATGAATTGCCGGAACGACAGAATGCAGAATGCAGGGGGCAGTAGCATCGGCATAATCGTGTTGTGGGCGATATAACCCAGTTGCGAATCGAACATTTTCAGGCGCCACTCTTTCTAAGATCGGTCTCGAAAGAGATTGAACAGCCCGTTGTTAATAGGGGATTATCAGCATAGAACTCTAGAAGGTGGCGTTAATTACTTCAGTTAACGCAGTATTTAGGACTTGGTCGCATAAAATATGATGACTAGATTTTACTGTCGATTATAAGCATTGGTTTATGCTTACCATGACTGACTATTCGATAGCAGAAGCTTAGTAGAGTGGTAATGGACAATGCTAAATCGACTTCTAAAATTAAGATAATATCTGTTAGATACAGATGGGATTATAGTGCCAATTAGATAGATATTCCTAAAATAGTGATAGTTGAAGCATCATGTTTAGAGTTAATCTAGAGTTCTTGTATTTTCTCGTCTAGCAACTTGGCCAGTAACGGAAATATATAGTGTGTCGAAAGAGCATAATTGGGTTTGCTTTATTGCTTTCTTGATTGAAAAAAAGGCAGTCAGAGGGTTTGCCTTAAAAAGTACTTTACCTTTTTAGTCTGTTTACGCATAGTAACGACTTCAACAGGGGTGTAGCTCCAATTGGTAGAGCGGCGGTCTCCAAAACCGCATGTTGTGAGTTCGAGTCTCCCCACCCCTGCCAAATTAGAAGAAGCCGAGCATTAGCTCGGCTTTTTTGCATCCGCTATTTTCTCACTCTTTTTTGGTGCTGCTATTTGGGCTGCTTTCTACACATTTACGCTGTTATGCGTGTGTTGACCGAAAAACCTGCAGTCGATAGCTTTTATATAAAAAAGTACTTTACCTTTTAGGTCTGTTTACGCATAATGCGTCTCGTCAACAGGGGTGTAGCTCCAATTGGTAGAGCGGCGGTCTCCAAAACCGCATGTTGTGAGTTCGAGTCTCCCCACCCCTGCCAAATTAGAAAAAGCCGAGCATTAGCTCGGCTTTTTTGCATCTGGAATTTAGAAACCTCAACGTTAGGATTAGATGGCTTCACAAGCTTGCGAGTGAACTGTTATCCTTACTCACCTTTATTCTCTTTTGAGCCAGCATGAAATCGAATGACTACTTAGATGCAATGGGGATTACCCGTTGGGTAAAAGCTAAATTGAAGGCTGAGGTATCAACCGTACTGGTGAGTCCGCGTAGGCTGACTGAGACTGACAGCCCCATCATTTCTAAAGTGCTTGAGATGCTTGGTTACGATCGTAACCATGTACGTTTTGCCACAAGTGCTGAATCAAATTCAAAAGTCATTTGGGATATGCGCGGTAAACAAGTGGACAGCGTTGACAATATATTAATCTCGGCTCCGATTAATGAGATTGAATCTAACCCTGAAGCTAAAAAGTTACTATGGCGTAATATGCAGCCCTTTATCGTTAAAAAGGATTCAGAGTGACCGTTATCCCTCTTACTGAACTATCGACGCCTGAGATGGCGCTAATAGCGGCCAGTGCGCATAGTCACCCGATGTCTGAGTCGACAATAAAGAGTTGCTTTGGGCCTTTGTATACTTGCTTAGGTGTATATGAAGGCGATGAGTTGTGTGGCTTTGCGATATTGCATCAGATTTTTGAAGATGCGACCTTAATGGATATCTGTGTTGAGCTTAAGCATCAAGGTAAAGGTTACGGCAAAGCCTTGCTTGATACTGTGATTAGACAAGCTCAAGCTAAAGAGGCTGAAACGTTAATGCTTGAAGTGCGAGAGTCTGGTGTGGGTGCTAGGGCATTATATGTAAAGGCTGGCTTTGAGCAATCAGGGGTGCGTAAAGCTTACTATAAGACCGCAGGCGAACCTGAAGATGCCATATTAATGACTTTGACCTTTTAGAACGCATAATCTGTATGAATTGTAGATAAAAAATAGCGCCAGATAGGCGCTATTTTTTTATCTTTTTATCGCTGACACAAGTGAAGCTATTTAACTTCTTTACCTTGTGCTTGCAGGTCTGCATGGTAGCTTGAGCGAACTAAAGGTCCACAAGCTGCATGGGTAAATCCAATGCTTTCTGCTAATACTTTTAACTCATCAAACTCTGCTGGAGGCACGTAGCGCTCGACTGGCAGATGGAATTTTGATGGTTGCAAGTATTGACCTAAGGTTAGCATCTCAACATTGTGAGCCCGAAGATCGTGCAGCACTTGCGCTATCTCTTCGTTAGTTTCACCCAATCCCATCATTAGCCCTGATTTTGTCGGTATGTCAGGATGACGATCTTTAAACTTCTTAAGTAGATCGAGTGACCATTGGTAGTTCGCACCTGGTCGCGCTTTACGATAGTGCATCGGCGCTGTTTCTAAGTTGTGGTTAAACACATCTGGCGGCTCAGTCGCTAAAATCTCGAGCGCTTTATCGATGCGGCCACGGAAATCAGGCACTAAGGTTTCAATCTTAATTTCAGGATTTAATACGCGGATTTCGCGAATACAATCAGCAAAGTGTTGTGCACCACCATCACGCAGGTCATCACGGTCTACTGAGGTGATTACCACGTACTTAAGCTTCATATCCTTGATGGTTTGAGCTAGTTTCTTCGGCTCTTCTCCATCAGGCTTTAGTGGGCGTCCGTGTGCAACGTCGCAGAAAGGACAACGTCGAGTACAGATAGCACCCAAAATCATAAAGGTGGCTGTACCGTGGTTGAAACACTCAGACAGGTTAGGGCATGACGCTTCTTCGCAAACTGAGTGCAAACCATTCTTACGTAGGGCTTGTTTTATCTCTGTAATACGCTGATTAGAAGCGGGTAGCTTAACGCGCAGCCAATCGGGCTTTCTCAGCATGGTGTCGCGCTCAGAAGGGACAACTTTCACTGGAATGCGGGAAACCTTGTCTGCGTCTCTTAACTTAACGCCAGGTTGTAATCTTTCAGGCCTATTCATAATGATTCTGGTAATCCTTGATGATGAACTAGATTGCTTAAACCAAGCTCGTGGCTAAGGGTTTCTATTAACTGTTTTCCAGCTTCTTCGACAGTTTGTGGTCCACCGAGCTGTTTGCATTGGATCATCTCCATTCCGGCATACCCACATGGGTTGATGCGTTGAAAGGGGGACATGTCCATATCTACATTGAGAGCCAATCCATGGAAAGAGCATCCTTTTCTAATCCGTAGACCGAGTGATGCAATTTTTCGTTCTTCCACATACACGCCAGGTGCATCAGCTTTAGCATAAGCTTCTACATCATAACGTTTGAGCATGTTGACAATACTTTGTTCAATATGAGTGACGAGTTGTCGTACACCCACTTTGAGTCGTTTAATATCTAACAGAGGATAAACAACCAATTGTCCTGGGCCGTGGTAAGTCACCTGACCGCCGCGGTCAACTTGGATAACTGGGATGTCTCCAGGATTGAGGATATGCTCACTCTTGCCAGCTTGGCCTTGAGTAAAGACGGGCGTATGTTCAACAATCCAGATCTCGTCAGGACTGTTTTCATCGCGATTATCTGTGTAGTGCTGCATCGCATGCCACACTGATTCGTAATCTTGCTTACCAAGATGTCGAATATGCAAAACGCTTTCTAGCAAGGGCAACCTCTCCCCCAAATATAAGTGTGGCTATTATACGCCTCAATTTGATAAATGTAAGACAGATCACATTTATCAGCAACGAGTAATATTTATAAGACGCGTTTAACACCCTCTATTTTGGCAAGTTCGACGTATAAAATTTCTACATGTTCTTTACTAAGGACCGTTACTCGAATGGTGATTGAGTGATAAGTGCCTTTACTTGAGACTTTCGTGCTTGGCGAGTAATCGCCTGGAGCATGTTGTTGGACAACAGAAACAACACGTTCGGCTAAAGTTTCGTGAGCTTCACCGACAACTTTGAATGGAAATGAGTTTGGGAATTCCATTAATTCATCAAATTTAGTATCTAACATTTTTTTACTCTCAGCAATTTCTCTAACTGTTATATGGTGTCAATTATAGCGAATTCAAGTGTACTAATACCAATTGCATTAAGTATCTGTTCATTCAGTGGGAGTTCAAAGCGCTGAAGGCAAGTCGGAAGCTTGAAGTTAATAGTTATTCTATAGCAAGAGATTCTGCCGCAGCATGCAGCGCTTTGAAACCCACCCAAAGGGAAGCACTCAGGCATTCCACTTCTGCTTTACATTGGCTCACAAGGGAATACCATTCTCTCGCCAATGTACCTTGAATTGAAAAGGTTGAGCGTTTCTGAATTGACGACTTACTTAATTCAATTGGTTCTAGGTAATATCAAAGCTATTAAACGCAAAAAGCCACCCTGAGGTGGCTTATAATCGCGTTTGTCTGATTAGCTCAACCAACCTTCAAACATCTGCTTAAAGTAATCCATGAGTTGACTAAACCAACTGCCCTCGTTCACTTCTTGTAATGTTACAAGTGGGAACTGCGCAATATCCTTACCATTTAACTGGAAGTAGATGCGACCAACCGTTTCGCCTTTGGCGATAGGCGCTTTAAGCTCTTTGGTTAGCTCAAAGTTGGCTTGTAGGTTTTTGGCTTGCCCACGGCTAATCGTGATGGGTGTATCAGTGGTAACGCCAAGATCAATGGTTTCTCTATCGCCATACCAAATTTTTTGAGTAACGAAACTATCACCTGCTTGGTAAGGAGTGACGGTTTCGAAAAAGCGGAAGCCGTAATTAAGCAGCTTTTTACTCTCTGCTTTACGAGCTGACTCACTCTTGGTACCCATGACGACTGAAATAAGACGCATGCCATCTTTGGTCGCTGAAGTCACAAGGTTATAGCCTGCGCCAGAGGTGTGGCCAGTCTTTATACCGTCGACATTTAGGCTCTTGTCCCACAAAAGACCGTTGCGGTTATATTGCTTGATGCCATTATAAGTAAAGGATTTTTCTTTGTAGACTGCATATTCATCAGGCACATCACGAATGATAGCAGCGCCTAAGATAGCCATATCATAAGCTGTGCTTTTATGGTTCTCTGAATCAAGTCCGTGGGAGTTTTCAAAATAACTATCTTGCATGCCTAATTGTTTTGCCCATGAGTTCATCAGGTCAACAAAGCCGTCTTCTGTACCGGCGATATGCTCAGCCATTGCGACACAAGCGTCATTACCAGATTGAATGATAATGCCTTTGTTAAGCTCTGCCACCGAAACAGTTTTACCGACTTCGATAAACATTTTTGATGAATCAGGGAAGTTCTTTGACCAAGCTTTTTTACTAATAGTCACTTCATCTGAAGGTGATACGTTGCCAACTTTTATCTCATGACCAATGACATAACTGGTCATCATTTTAGTTAAGCTCGCAGGATTAAGGCTTTCGTATGCATTGTTTTCTGCAATGATCTGCCCGGTATTGTAATCCAACAAGACATAGGCTTTAGCCGCAACAGTCGGTGCATTTGGTGTCATAACTGGGGCAGCTTGTGCAGAAAATGCGGCGATTGAGGTCGCGAGCAAAAGCGTTTTTATAGGTTGGTCTAATAAGTTCATATTAATCATGCACGTCTTTATTTTTAGGAATGATGAAAGCGAAGTTCCGCAAAGTATATCATTAGTCGACAAGCTAATTCGCGCTAGGTTCATTAATCTTGTTTCATTCAGTTATCAAGTAGCTTTGTGGATAACCTTGCTGTTTGAGTGTTTCTGTCAGTTTGCTCGCTAACTGCGCTTGTCCAATCGGACCAAGCTGCAAGCGGTATAGATTGTTAGATTCTTGCAACCGGCTGTTTACTTGGTATTTTTTTTCAAGATCTTTAGCTAAGGTTTCTAGGCGTGTTTTGTTAGAAGACGCCACAATTTGGATAAAATGTAGTTCAGTCCCTTTAAGTTCTGCTAATGCAATAGATTCCGGGTTGGCAATGTAGATCACTTCAAGGCTTACATTGGCGGTGCCGGTTTTTAGCATGTCGAGTCTATGGGCGGCAGCATAGGATAAATCAATGAGTCGGTCTTCATGAAAAGGGCCGCGATCATTGACTCGAACAATGACACTTTTATTATTTTTTAGGTTAGTGACCCTCACATAACTCGGCAGTGGCAAGCTTTTGTGTGCCGCTGACATTGAGTACATATCATAGGTTTCACCATTAGAAGTTAAATGGCCATGAAACTTAGCGCCATACCAGGAGGCAATGCCTTTTTCTTGATAGCCTTGGCTGCTATCCATGACTTGATAGTTTTTACCCCGAACAGTGTAATTAGTCTTATTGCCGCCACGGCTATAGGGTTCAAACTTTGGATGAGCGTCTTCGACTTTTGATACATCTGGCGCCGTTGCTGGCGCTTTATCATCGGCAATATCGTAGCGGCTGTTTTGGTTGCTGCTAGAGCAAGCAGCCAAAATAGCGGCTAATAAGATAACAACAAGGGCGTTAGTGCGCTGCATAAGCTTGTTCAAGTTCCTGGCTAAACTGGTATACCGCCATCGCATAAAGAGGGCTTCGATTATAACGGGTGATGACGTAGAAATTCTTTAAGCCTAGCCAGTACTCATCTTTGTCAGTTTGTTCTAGCTTAACCACTAGTGCGGGTTGAGATACATCTATATCCATCGATTTAGCAAGCGCTACACTGGGTGATAAAATATCCGCAATCGTGTAGTGCATCTTCTCACCAGCCCATGTTTTTACCGCTGCAGGCAGTTCTTTAGTCAAGGTTAATTTTACTGCCACTGGCTGGTTTTGTTGCCAGCCATGTTGATGAAAGTAATTTGCGACGCTGCCAATAGCATCAACCGGACTATTGAGTAGATCTCGACTGCCATCATTATCAAAGTCTACGGAGTAGTGACGGTAACTCGAGGGGATAAACTGGCCAAATCCCATCGCACCGGCATACGAGCCTTTTAGGCTATTGATATCAAGCTTCTCCTCTTTTACTAATGCTTGCAGGTTAGCAAACTCACTGCGGAAGAAGGTTGCTCTCGGGGGGTAATGAAACCCTAATGTGTATAAAGCGTCTTTAACCGGGTAGTTGCCCATATAACCGCCGTAAAAAGTTTCTATTCCGATTATGGCGACAATTATTTGCGGATCAACATTGAACTCTTTAGCGGCTTTATCGATGGTTTCGGCATGTTCTTTCCAGAATGCTAGCCCTGCCGCGAGACGTTTTTCGGTAAGAAAAATCGGATAGTATTGGTGCCAAGGTTTAGCTTCCCAAGGCTTGGTCATAGCGTCAATAACCGCTTGGTTAAATTCCGCATTATCAATAAAGGCTTTAGTTTCGGCATCACTAAAGCCTTTAGCGCTTTGTGTTTGAATAAACTCAGCTTTTAGCTCATCGACAGAGGGTTCTATGACGTTTGCGAATGCGGAAGCCGACAAAATGGTGAGCGCTAAGGGTGTTATAAAACGGTTTAACAGTGTCATCTGCTATACAATCCTCAATGTCGATTAAACGTTTACGGTGATACCTGAATACGGTAAACACTATCGAGTTAATATTTGTTTTCGGTTGCTGTGAAGGTTATCTATCGATGAATCGTCTGTGAGTATGAATACTCATTAGAATCCCAAATCCAGTCATCAATGTCAGCATGGATGTACCACCATAACTGATTAACGGCAGTGGTACACCTACCACAGGCAATATGCCTGAAACCATGCCTATATTTACAAAAATATAAACAAAGAAGGTTAAGGTTATGCTGCCCGCTAATAATCGAGCAAAACTAGTTTGGGCTCGTGAAGCGATAACGAGTCCGCGGCCGATGACATAAAGATACAGAGTCAACAGTAACAAGCTTCCGATAAGACCGAATTCTTCACCAATGACGGCGAAGATGAAGTCCGTATGACGCTCAGGTAAAAACTCGAGTTGAGATTGAGTACCCTCCAGCCAACCTTTGCCCCAAAGCCCACCAGAACCGATAGCAATTTTAGATTGAATGATATGGTAGCCGGCACCAAGAGGGTCTTTTTCTGGATTCAGTAGCGTTAGAACGCGGGTTCGCTGGTAATCGTGCATGAAGAAAAACCATAGCGCGGGTAACATGGCTAACACCGAACCGATAAACCCGCCGACAATTCGCCAGCTCATGCCGGATAGAAACAATACAAATATACCTGATGCCGCGACCAAAATAGAGGTGCCTAGGTCGGGCTGCTTGGCGATAAGTAAGGTTGGCACCAGTAAAATGACGATAGCGCCGGCTAAATAGCGTTTTTTAGGCGGCAGTGGGAACTTACTGATATACCAAGCCATGGTGATCGGGAAAGCGAGTTTCATTAACTCAGAAGGCTGGAACTCCATAAAGCCAAGATTGAGCCAGCGTTGTGCTCCTTTATTAATCTCGCCAAAAAAATGTACTCCAAGTAGCAATATTATTCCCGTAATGTAGATGGGGAACGCCCAGCGGCGAAAAACTTCAGGGTTTATTTGCGCGACGGCAAACATGATCACCAGAGACAAGCCCATACGCACTAATTGGCGGTCCATTAAGGCTAAGTCTTCACCGCCAGCGGAGTAGATAACAAATAGCCCAAAGCCCATTAATGCTAATAGTCCAATGAGCAAAGGCAGATCAATATGTAGGCGCTGCCATATATTTTGCCGATGGTTGTGTGCACTCATTCTTTTTTGTCCCATGAATCTCTTAGTAAATACTCATCAAGTAGAGCCCGTGCTACAGGGCCGGCATTCTTACCACCCCAACCCGCATTTTCAAGCACTACAGCCAGTACTATCGTGGGGTTCTCATAGGGTGCATAGGCAATAACCAATGCATTGTCTCGTAAGCGTTCATCAATGGTATCAGCGTCATACTTAGCATCTTCTGCCAGACTGAACACTTGAGCTGTACCTGTTTTCATTGCAGCAGTATATTTGGCATCTTTGAAACGAGATTTGTGCGCGGTGTCCCGCATAGCTTCACTAATGATGTCCCAGTTCTTTGGATTGTTAAGCACAATGGGAGCCAGTTCGTCTGTGGGCGAATCAATTTTGGCAGTTTGGTCTTGAATTGATTTAAGTAGATGCGGTACAAAACGGCGGCCTTTATTGGCCATAATAGTTGCAGCATTTGCCAGCTGTAGTGGGGTTGTAGTCCAGTACCCCTGACCAATACCCACGGAAATGGTATCACCAATATACCAAGGCTGATTATAGCGCAGACGTTTCCAATCTTTAGATGGCATGATACCGGCGGATTCTTCATAGATATCGATACCCGTACGCTCACCAAACCCAAAGGGTTCCATAAATTTGGCAATGGCATCGACCCCTGTTTTATAGGCTAAATCATAGAAATAGGTATCGCAGGAACCAACGATAGCGCTGTTAACATCAACCCAGCCATGACCCCAACGCTTCCAATCTCGGTATTTGCGTTCAACCCCTGGGATCTGCCAAAAACCAGGATCCCAAATACGGGTTTTTGGTGTGATAGCCTTACTTTCTAGCCCCAGTAGCGCAAGGTGTGGTTTCACCGTCGATGCTGGAGCATATTGGCCTTGGGTTGCACGGTTAATTAATGGACGTGATGTTGAATTGAGCAGCTTGTTATAAGCTTTACTGCTAATACCGTGAACAAATGGGTTTGGATCGTAAGTTGGACTTGATAAAAGAGCTAAAATTCCGCCATCGCGTGGATCAATAGCAACCACCGAACCACGGCGACCATTGAGTAATTCCATGGCCTTTTTTTGCAGATTAAGGTCTAAGGTTAGGTATATATCTTGGCCAGGAACCGGTGGCTCTGATTTTAATGTACGAATGGTACGACCGCGGTTATTGACCTCTTCTTCCAGATGACCTGGTTTACCGAGTAGCATGCTTTCGTAGAATTTTTCTATACCCAGTTTGCCAATATCTTTGGTGGCGGCGTAGCGGCTCCACTGATTATTTTTCTCAAGCGATGTTCTGTCGCGACCGTTGATTCTTCCAACGTAGCCCAACGCATGAGTCATTAGGCCATTATAAGGGTAATGGCGTTTTAACCCCGCTTCTATCGAAATACCAGGGAATCGATGTTGATTAACACTAAACTCCGCGACTTGCTCTTCAGTCAATTTATTCTTTATGGTGAGAGGTTTAAAGCGGCGGTGGTATTTAAGTGCTTCAATGACACTCTCTTTTTCATCATCAGTGAGAGAGACTATTTGGCCAAGTTGGTCCAAGGTTTCACTGATGTTGTCGACTTTTTCAGGCACCATTTCCAAAGAGAAGAAAGGTTGATTTTCGGCAAGTAACTGTCCATTACGGTCGTATATAAGACCTCGACTCGGGGCTACAGGTACGACCCTGATCCGGTTATCGTTGGATCGTGTTTCATAATCGTTGTATGAGAGGATTTGCAGCTGATACAGATTGACGAAAAGTATGCTCAGCAGAATGAAAACACAAAGGAAAGTAAAAAGAGCGCGACGTTTAAACAGCGAGGCCTCAGCTGCATGGTCGTTCATGGTGATGCGCTTTCTAGGGGACACTTACATTTTCTCCTGCTCAAAAAAAGGTGCCAGGCACATATCTTATTCCCGTAAAGGTAAGACTAACTGAATGTAAAGTCGATATTATTCTCTATGGTAGGGATGATTATTATTAATGCTCCAGCCTCGGTAAAGACTTTCTGCAACAATCACTCTTACCAAAGGGTGAGGAAGGGTTAACGCTGATAAACACCAACTTTGCGCTGCTGCTTGTTTACAGTCAGGAGATAAACCCTCGGGGCCGCCAATTAACAGACTGACATCTCGGCCATCGAGTAGCCATTTGTTCATCTGTTGCGCCAGTTCTGGAGTCTTCAGGTTTTTACCTGGAAGATCGAGGCTGACAATATGGTTACCCTTAGGGATTGCCGCCAACATTAACTCGCCCTCTTTTTGGAGGATACGAGTTATATCGGCATTTTTACCGCGTTTGCCAGCAGGGATTTCAATTAACTCAAGCGCCATATCCCGAGGGAATCGGCGCTGATATTCTTTAAAACCTGTTTCGACCCAATCTGGCATGCGGGTCCCTACTGCAACTAACTGAATTTTCATTATTCAGGTTTTTCTGACCATAGCTTTTCAAGCTGGTAGAAGTCGCGAGTTTGATCTTGCATTACGTGCATGATCACATCGCCTAGGTCAACAAGAACCCATTCGCTGCTCTCACGGCCTTCGACACCTAAAATCTTTAGGCCAGCACGCTTTGATTCAACCACTAAGTTCTCTGCGATTGATTTTACATGAGTTTTTGAGTTACCTGTACAAACCACCATAAAATCGGCGATGTTAGATTTCTCTGATATGTCCATGACGACAATATCTTTAGCTTTAAGGTCTTCAACCTTATCGATTACAAATTGCTTTAGCTCGGCGCTTTCCACGCGGATACCCCATTAATTTTTAGACAGCGCGATAGTATAGCAGGTTATAGGGTTTAGATTAATAGCGAAGCTTAGAAATAATGAGATTAGCCGTGAAGATTTTTGTGGCCAGCACTAAGCCTTTGAGCCATATAGTCTATGCTGCTTTATATACAACTGGACACTGGTGGGTAATGCCTCATCAACCGATAAGCCCTTGCTAATATCGGCGCGTATCTGAGTTGACGAAAACGGCTGCTCTGTGATTGATACGCAAAAAATACCGCCGGTTTTTGGCCTGCTTTCTACTGCTGTTATTGCACTCTGTTGAGCTAACACCGTTTGCATTGGGTGCTCATCTGATAGTGTCCATCCTGGTCGCTGACACACAACTAAGTGGCACAAATCAAATAGTCTCTGCCATTGATACCAGCTTTGTAATCCTAAAAATGAATCCATCCCCATTAAAAAATAAAACTCATGCATTGGGTATTGTTGTTTTAGTGCCGTGAGCGTGGTGACAGTATAGGAGGGGGTTTCTCGACTGGCTTCAATTGCGCATAGTTGGAGTTGTGGAAATTCATTACATACCGCTTGCGCCATTGCCAATCGGTCATCAGTGCTGACATGGGTGCTGTTTTTGTGCGGCGGAATATGATTTGGCATTAGCCAGATCTCATCCAACTCAAGCTGTTGCTGCACCTCCATCGCCGGACGAAGATGACCAAAATGCAAGGGGTCGAAGGTACCGCCTAGAATGCCTATTTTCATGATTAGTCTATGGCTATATGTTCAAGTGCTTTATGAGCTTTAGCATCAAAAAGCAGACTTACATGGCTAAGTCCGGTCCAGTCTTCTATGCCTTGCTGCTTAAGTTTTAGCTCTAGTACCGATGAGGTTGAAAGCAGCGTTTTGACTTGCGACAGTGATAAACGCTTGAGTGCCTGTTGATATAAGGGCTTACGTTTGTCCCAGATGCGTAGCTTGCTCCAAAGGGCTTGTATTGGTTGGCCGCTGGTTTCCGCTGTTTTGAGCTGCAGCAAAACGGCCAACTCTTTGAATAGTGACCAGAGTATGATTGGCATTGCCACTCCCTCACTTTTTAGCTGTGACAGAATATGTTGCGCTTTGTCTTGTTGGTTACTCAACATGGCATCGGTTAGCTGGAAAACACTAAACCGCGACTGATCTTCAAAATACTGAGTTAACTGCTCCGGTTCAATCGGCGCTGTTGGGCTGAGTAACTGCAGTAACTGCAACGCTTGATCCGCGGCAAGTAAATTGCCTTCATATAATGCAAATAGCATCTCTCGGGAATCACGAGATAAAGACAATGCATAATGGCTGATCCGAGTATCAAGCCAACGCTGAAACTGTGCGCCTTCTGGGGTGATACACGGAACATAAACGCCTTTAGCGTCTAGGGATTTGAACCATTTACTCTTGGTTTGTTCTGCAGCAAGTTTAGGGCCCGTTAAAATCAACAATACATCAGGATTATCCATCTGCATTAAAGATTGGAACATGGCGCTACCTTCAGTGCCTGGTTTTGCCGTCGGCAGTGTGAGTTCAATAATACGGCGACTGGAGAACAAGCTCATGGCTTGCCATTGCTCGATTAACTCATTCCAATTGAAACCAGTTTCCTGGGTTAATTGAATTTTCTCATCGAAGCCTTGCTGTTTAGCGACTTGGTACAATGCAATTCGGCTTTGTTCACATAGCCAAGGGTCATCACCAAAAATAAGGCAGCATTGTGGCAAGGGGCTGATATTTCGCAGCAATTGATCTGGGTATACCCGCATCAATTAACCTCTATAGTAGCCAAAGTCTGAATAATACGATCGGCAGCTTGATTGCGCATCTCTTTGAGCAGCAATTGCATCTCGCGGCTCTTTGCTAGCGCAGTACGCGGATCGTCCAAATAATCGCGGTGAATATCAACTTCAAAACGCTGAGATTCAGCATTTGGCAGTTGCACAGCAAAAGAGACTTGGTAGATCAACTCATACTCAGCCACGTTACCTGTTGGATAAATAGACAGCGTTGAACGGTCTAGTGAGTCGCTAATAATGCGAACGGTTGGGATCTCATCTGTTGGCTCAACAACGGCAATACGGTTAAGTCTTAAACGTTCACGCACGAGACGAGTTAATTCACTGTATTCGTCTTGGCTGCTTAAGCTCAATGTTTGCAGCTGTTCAGGGATAGAGTAGCTTCCCTGTAATTTAAAGCCGCAACCCGCACTGAGCAGTACGCTCAGTGCTAAGGTTACTAAAAATATGCGTTTAATTAGCATAAGCTTTGTTTAGTCTTCCTTGTTTGCATTGTCGGTGTGCAAAGCAAATTAGCCTGCATTTAGTTAGCTACAATGTTGAGCAATTTGCCCGGGATGTAGATAACTTTACGAACAGTTTTGCCTTCAGTGTGCTTAACCACACCCTCTTCAGCCAACCCTGTCGCTTCAACTTCTTCTTTGCTTGCATCTGCTGCAACAGTAATTTTAGCGCGTAGCTTACCGTTAACTTGCACGATAATAAGCTTGCTGTCTTCAACCAGTGCTGCTTCGTCTACTTCTGGCCAAAGTACGTCTTCAATCGCACCGGTATTGCCCAGTTCATTCCACAAGCTAAAGCTAGTGTGAGGAATGATAGGGTAAAGCAAACGCGTCACAGCGCTTAATGCTTCTTGCATCAATGCTCTGTCTTGTTCAGTGTCAGTGGCAGCTTTTTGTAAGCGGTTCATCAATTCCATCACCGACGCGATAGCAGTGTTGAACATTTGACGACGCTCAATATCATCACCCACTTTAGCAATGGTTTTATGCAGTTCACGGCGCAGCTCTTTTTGAGCAGCGTTAAGTGACTTTAAATCTAATTCTACAGTTGGACCCGCGGCAACATGATCATGTGCTGTTTTCCACAAACGCTTAATAAAGCGATGTGCACCTTCAACACTCGACTCTTGCCATTCAAGCGTTAGCTCTGGTGGCGCGGCGAACATCATGAATAAACGAACGGTGTCAGCACCGTACTTATTGACCATCTCTTGTGGGTCAATACCGTTATTCTTAGACTTAGACATTTTGCTCATACCAGTATAAACCAACTCATGACCTTCGCTGTCTACGGCTTTAACAGTACGGCCTTTATCATCAGTCTCAAGCACTGTGACATCGCTTGGGGCAACCCAAACGCGTGCGCCTTTTGCATTGTTATAGTAGTAAGCATCAGCCAGTACCATACCTTGAGTCAGTAGACGCTTAGCGGGCTCGTCAGAGTTCACTAGACCTGAATCGCGTAACAATTTGTGGAAGAAGCGGAAATACAATAGGTGCATACAAGCGTGCTCAATGCCACCAATGTATTGATCGACTGGCAACCAGTAGTTAGCTTTAGCAGGATCTAGCATTTCATCGGCATGAGGACTGCAGTAACGCGCGTAGTACCAAGATGACTCCATAAAGGTATCGAAGGTATCTGTTTCGCGGAAAGCTTCCTGACCATTAACTTGCGTTTTTGCCCACTCTTTGTCAGCTTTAATAGGACTCTGAATCCCATCCATGACAACATCTTCAGGCAAGATAACAGGAAGTTGATCTTCAGGTGTTGGGATAATGGTTCCATCAGCCAAGGTGACCATCGGAATGGGTGCGCCCCAGTAACGTTGGCGTGAAACACCCCAGTCGCGTAGACGGAAGTTCACTTGACGTTTACCTTTGCCTTCAGCTACTAGCTTGGCATCAATGGCATCAAACGCTGCTTGAAAATCAAGACCGTCAAATTCAGCTGAATTAAACAGTACACCTTTATCAGTGTAAGCCTCTTCGCTGATATCAAGTTCGTTATCAACAGGCTTAACAACGCCTTCGATGGTTAGGCCGTATTTTTTGGCAAATTCATAATCACGTTGATCGTGTGCCGGGACCGACATAACAGCGCCAGTACCGTAGTTCATTAATACAAAGTTACCGACCCAGATAGGCACTTCTTTACCGGTTAGCGGGTGAATTGCATTAAGACCGGTAGCAACGCCTTTTTTCTCCATTGCAGCCATAGCCGCTTCAGTAGTATCAGCGTTTTTACACTCTTCGATAAAATCAGCAAGGGCAGGGTTATTCGCTGCAGCTTGCTCTGCTAATGGATGAGCGGCTGCAATAGCAACGTAAGTGACTCCCATAACAGTATCTGGGCGAGTGGTATAGATATCGAAGCTCTGGTCGCTATTAGCAACCTGGAACGTCATTTCGATACCTTCACTGCGGCCAATCCAGTTGCGCTGCATGGTCTTAACTTGCTCAGGCCATTCGTCTAACTGGTCGAGGTCATTAAGAAGCTCATCGGCATACTCAGTGATCTTAATGAACCACTGTGGGATCTCTTTTTGCTCTACAGTAGTATCACAGCGCCAGCAGCAGCCGTCGATGACTTGCTCGTTCGCGAGAACGGTTTCATCATTTGGACACCAATTAACCGATGCCGTCTTCTTGTAAACGAGGCCTTTCTCGTAAAGTTTGGTGAAAAACCATTGTTCCCAACGGTAATACTCAGGTGTACAAGTGGCTATTTCACGCGACCAGTCATAACCAAAGCCAAGCATTTTAAGCTGGTTCTTCATGTAGTCGATGTTTTCATAAGTCCATGGCGCAGGCGCGGTATTATTTTTGATTGCCGCATTCTCTGCAGGCAGGCCAAAAGAGTCCCAACCGATAGGTTGCAGAACATTTTTGCCTTGCAGTCGTTGGTAACGAGCAACAACATCACCTATGGTGTAGTTACGCACATGGCCCATATGGAGTCGACCTGAAGGGTAAGGAAACATAGAAAGGCAGTAAAACTTTTCTTTGTTTTCATCTTCGGTAACTTCAAATGTCTTTTCATCTTTCCAGTGCTGTTGCACTTTTGCTTCAATTTCAGAAGGAGTATATTGCTCTTGCATCAATGTATTTCCGGCCATTGTTTGATCTAGCGCTGTTTATGCGCGAGTTATATCGACATAGAATAAACTAGAAGTGAGTCATTAAAAAGGTTCGTCTAAGGAGTATTTATTATGAGTGAACAAAGTACTGAGTTACTTTCGCTTTACGAGGCACTAATTCAACAAATAAAAACGCAATACAGTGACGATAACTCTCTGACTGTAAAGAGTTTATATAGTCAGACTCAGACCTGTAAAGAATACTTGGCTATTAAACAGCAAGCAAAGGCTGAAGAGTTAGCTTTAGTTGAACAATTTTTAAAACGTGATATCGCCAGTTTCCTACAAGAGAGAAACGCTAAAGATCTGAGTCATAGTCCAACAATGATCACGGTTGAAAATACGTTATGGCATTGGCTCAGTGAAATTACTGACAGAAGCCAGATTGAATGGCATGAGGTGGCACAAGATTTTAAGCATCACGGCTATTATGTATCGGGCGAAATAGTTGGCCAAGGAACCATGGTATGCACGGCTTGTGGCCATGAATCGAAAATCGAATTCCCAGGGGTTCTATCTGATTGTACTGAGTGTGATAACGGCGAGTTTACTCGTGAAGCATTAGCACCTTAGCTCAATACCGTGGTCATTTTGAATGTTTTTTACGCTTATTAATCCGCATTGCTTAAATAACAATGCGGTCCTTCAATATTTACTTCTGCTTATTTACTTGTTTTCTATCCTAAAGTTACATTCCATATACTTTTTTACCACCAATCACTAAAGCTACCCGTGAACGCAGCCGATGTTAATAACAGTAATAGATGATATTCATTTCTGGTCAATCATATGGAGATGTTCGACTGGGTCGTTGTAGATGCAAGCTTTAGATTCGAGTAAAGCATCGGTAGTTTTTGGGGATTAGCATGAAGTTTGTACATAAAATTGTTATTAGCGCGAGTCTGATCTTGCTCTTGTCGCTAGGGAGCTTATCGAGCTACCAGTATTTCCAAGTTAAACAGCAGATAAATGATCAGGTCAGTCTGAGTGTGGCTGAGTTGGTCGATTCGATGAAAAATAATATAGAAGCTGTTATGGCTGAAAAAGCAGATCTTACTCGTTTTGCTGCTTCTCTATTCGAGTCAGACCTCTCGGATGAACATTTTCAGCAAGTGTTAGGTCAGCCTGTCATTAAGCAACATTTTATCTTAGCGGGTATGGGGCTGGAGTCGGGGCATTTCATCGGCAATGAAGCGAGCTGGCAACCGCAAAACTATGATCCTCGCAAGCGAATGTGGTATCAAGAGGCGAAACAAAAAGGGCGACAATTATTTACCGAGCCCTATGCTGACGCTAGCACTGGAGAGATCTTAGTGTCTGTGGCTGCACCTCTGTTTAAAAATGGTCAGTTTGAGGGAGCTATGTTTGCGGATATCAGTCTTAAAGCGTTAGCGGATATTAGTAACAAAGCGAACTTATTCGGTGCGGGTTATGCCTTTATTGTAGGCAACAACGGCGACTTTATTGCCTACCCAGATGCGAGTATGAATGGACGTCCTATGAGTCAGGTATTCGGGGAACAATTGGATGTGACTCAGAAAACTAGCCACATCAACATCGATGGTAAAATACATACTGTTATTTTTAACCCGTTATCCGGCTTAGATTGGAGTTTGGGTATCGTACTAGATGAACAGGTTATCTATGCCGCTGCTGACAAGTTGCGTGGTGACGCTATCTTCTATTCCTTGTTAGCTCTGGTCGTGGCGACGTTGCTGATGGCCGGTCTCATCAGGCATCTAATGAAACCATTGGGAATATTGAACGAAGCGATGAAAGACGTGGCATCTGGCGAAGGGGATTTGACACGACGCTTGAGCACTGAATCTGACGTTGAGTTCGCGAGTTTAGCCAGCAGTTTTAATAGTTTTGTTATCAAATTGCAAGACTTGATCCAGCAGGTAAAGGTCATTGGTGGTGAAGTTGCTATTGGGACTGAAATGACCGCAGAAGGCGCTAAATCGGCTTCTCGTGCGATGGGACAGCAGACGCAGGAGATCGAGCAACTTGCAACGGCAATGCATGAAATGGCGGTAACTGCATCGGAAGTGGCTGGAAATGCGCAGAGCGCAGCATCCGCTGTTCAGCAAGCCGATGCTGCCGTCAATGATGGTGCAGCGGCAGTGAATCAAACAACGGATTCCATTGATCATCTGTCAGAACAAATTATGCAAGCTAGCGAAGCTGTAAAAGAGTTAGAAGCAGACACTGTTAGTATCGAATCTATACTTGGCGTCATCAATGAAATCGCGGGTCAAACAAACTTATTGGCACTGAATGCCGCAATTGAGGCTGCTAGAGCCGGTGAATCGGGCCGCGGTTTTGCCGTGGTTGCTGATGAGGTTCGTAACTTGGCAGCGCGTACTCAAGAGTCCACATCGGAAATTAAGGACAAAATAGAGAAGTTACAGTCAGGAGTCGCTACGGTTGTTAATGTGATGGATGAAAGCCGTGGCACCACCCAAACCACGGTAGAAAAGGCATTGATGGCAAATGATACCCTGAAAGAGATCCGCAAGAGTATTCAGGATATTACCGACATGAATCTTCAGATAGCCAGTGCTGCAGAGGAGCAGAGCCAGGTTGCTGAAGAGATGAATAAAAATACGTCTAACATTAAAGATCTAACCATGGAGGTGGCTGATAACGCCACACAGGCTAATGCAGCCATGGTGACTCAGATGAAGCAGGTTAAGCAACAAGAAGCCCTGCTGAACCAGTTTATTGTCTAACGTTATTTTTAGTGAGTAGAGCAGATAGCAAAATACCCGTTTATAACGGGTATTTTTTTATCTCATATTTTTACATATTGAGGTTATTTAGCCTTTGTAAATCCGTTTGTCTTTAACTTTCTTATTGATACTAAACCGAATAGAAGAGCTGAAAGTAATAGCACCGGCCATTGGCCGAAGAGGGTGAAGAGTGTATGGCCTTTAACCAATGGAATATCTGCTGTTAACACACCGGCTTCGAACTGGGGGAGCTGGTGGGTGATATCGCCTTTTTCATTGACGACAGCAGTCACGCCGTTATTGGTGGCGCGGACCAAAGGTCTGCCAAGCTCAACCGAACGCATTTGAGCTATTTCCATGTGTTGTAACGGTCCGTTTGAAGTGCCAAACCAAGCATCATTAGAGACAGTTAACAGTAAGTCAGTCTGCTCATTTACGTTGGCTCTTAACTGCTCAGGAAATGCAATTTCATAGCAAATTGCTGGTGTAATCTGGTGTCCAACGGCATTTAAGTTATCTTGCAAATAATCACCACGATTAAAGGATGACATCGGCAAATTAAACAAGGGTGCTATAGGGCGTAACAGTGACTCAAATGGGACAAATTCGCCGATAGGTAACAAGTGGTGCTTTCTAAATTCATTCTTCTCTTCACCATAGTAATCGCCTTTGTCTTGTTGTTTTGCATCATAATTCCCTAAAACAATCAGTGAATTATAGTAGCTGTTACCACGCTGACTGATAATCCCAGTAATAATGGCACTGTTATTTAAATTAGCCGCTTGATTGGCATTATAAAGAAAATCTTTGACCATGTGTTCGGGGGCCGGAATAGCCGCTTCTGGCCAGACGATGAGATCTGCTGAAAACTCTGGCCGAGATAAGTCCATATACTTGAGCATTGTTGGCCACAGTGCGTCGGGCTCCCACTTCATACTCTGGGGAATATTACCTTGGACAAGCGCAACGCTGAGACTTTCGCCTTTTGACTCAACCGTGGAGGTATAGGGCGCAATAAACGTGAGCACTGCAGCTACAGGCACAATAATGAGTGCACTGCGCCAGCGTTTAACCATACCAAGCGCCAATGCGCCGGCCAGTAAAGCCACGATAAAGCTTAAGCTCAAAGTCCCCGTCATCGAGGCAATGGGCTTCAGTGGTCCTTGTGTTTGACTATAACCCGCCCAAAGCCATGGGAAGCCAGTGAGTACCCAGCCCCTAGCCCATTCCGTTAATGTCCAAAGCGCAGGGAACAACATTAAGTTACGGCTGATACTGGTTTTAGGGGCTATTTTTTGCAGTAAATAGCCGGTTAACGCTGGATAGATTGCTAAATAAAGTGCCAATAGCGCCATCAAACTCATCGATGCAATTAGCGGTATACCACCATAGGTGTCCATACTGACATGCACCCAGCTAATACCAACACAAAAGCAACCAAAGCCGAAACTTAGCCAGTAATGTAATCCTTGTTTTGCGGATAAACCGGCACTTTGATGCAGGGCAAATGCCATCGCAACGATATAAAGTGGCCAAATAGAGTAGGGGGCAAAAGCAAGCGCTGTCATGGCGCCAGCCGCAAAGGCTAGCACCAATCTCAGATAGGAATGATGGGCGAATGCCCGTAATTTACTCAGCATACAGCCTCATCATTGGGCGCTGTTAAGGGAGCCGATTGCTAGGCAACGCTCTCTTTAGCAGCTGGATCGGGAAATTTTACGCGTAATTGGATTAATCTACGGGTATCTGCGTTGACGACTTTAAACTCAATGCCTTTAATCATGACATTTTCATCACGTTCAGGCAGGTGCCCAAAAGCATGAGAAACTAAGCCACCCACGGTATCAAACTCTTCATCACTGAATTGAGTGCTAAACGCGTCATTAAAGTCATCTATCGGCGTTAATGCTTTGACCATATAGACTTGTTTTGAGATTTGTTTGATTTCAGTCTCTTCAGCTGAGTCATGATCAAATTCATCTTCAATATCACCAACAATCTCTTCGAGAATGTCTTCAATTGTCACTAAACCTGACACTCCACCGTATTCATCGACGACGATCGCCATATGATAACGTTGAGAACGAAACTCTTTTAACAATACGTCGACCCGTTTACTTTCCGGAACGACCACTGCTGGGCGGATAACTTGCCCAAGTTCAAAAGGCTTTTCATTGTTCTTAAAGCCATACTGAAGTAGATCTTTAGCGAGTAAAATACCCTCGATATGATCTTTGTCTTCATTGACTACTGGAAAGCGGGAGTGTGCTGAGCCAATAACGGTAGAGAGTAGTTCTTCTACTGTGTTGTCTATTTGAAGTGCGACGATTTGCGCGCGTGGGATCATTATGTCCCGCACTCGAAGATCGGAGACTTCCAATACACCTTTAATCATTTCACGCGTGTCTTCGCTGATCACTTCACGTAGTTCTGCACCGTGAATGACCTCAACCAATTCTTCGCGACTTTTGGGTTCGCCCTGGAATAACTGACTTACTTTTTCCAACCAGCCTTTCTTGGAGGCGTTGGTACTCGGGGGGATATCGTCACTCATAGTGTTTTATTGACTCTTTCGAGTCAATTATTGCTCCTCATAAGGGTTGTTATAACCAAGGCTTTCAATCAGTTGGGTCTCTAATGACTCCATCTCTTCAGCCTCTATATTGTCTATATGATCATACCCTAGCAGATGGAGGCAACCATGTACAACCATGTGCGCCCAATGTGCGGTAAGGGGTTTGTTTTGATCAATTGCTTCTTGCTCTACCACAGCTGCACAGACAACTAAATCGCCCAGTAGTGGCAGTTCTATGCCGGGTGGAGCTTCAAACGGGAAAGAGAGCACATTGGTGGGCTTATCTTTTCCGCGATAGGTGTTATTTAGCATCTGGCTTTCTGCAGAATCGACAATTCTTATGGTTAATTCTACGTGGTCCATACTACTTCTGAGTGCTGTTTTCACCCAAAGTTCCAGCTCTTGTGCTGAAGGAAGTGCAACGGCATCAACTGCAATTTGCAGATCGAGATCTACACTTGTTGGTGCATTAGTCATGATTGGGTGTTTCCTGTAGCTGATATTGGCTATCTTTATTGCCTTTACTTGTCTGGCTCTTTAGCTCATAGGCTTCATAGGCTTCAACAATTCTGGCCACAATAGGATGACGAACGACGTCTTTGGCTTGGAAGAAGTTAAAGCTAATTTCGCTGACATCGCCTAACACTTCAATTGAATGACGCAGACCTGATTTTTGATGTTTCGGCAGATCTATCTGAGTGATGTCACCAGTGATAACCGCACGAGAGTTAAATCCTATACGGGTTAAAAACATCTTCATCTGTTCAACTGTAGTGTTTTGGCTTTCATCAAGAATGATAAAAGCATCGTTTAAGGTGCGTCCGCGCATATAAGCCAGTGGCGCAACCTCAATGACATTACGTTCTAATAGGCGCTCAACTTTTTCAAAGCCCATCATCTCAAATAGCGCATCGTACAGTGGTCGTAAATACGGGTCGACCTTTTGACTCAAGTCGCCGGGTAAAAAACCCAGTTTTTCACCCGCTTCGACGGCTGGACGCGTTAAAAGAATACGGCGAACTTCTTGACGCTCTAGTGCATCAACCGCGGCGGCAACGGCTAAGTATGTTTTGCCGGTACCCGCGGGGCCAATACCAAAGGTAATATCATGGGAGACAATATTACGCACATAATCACTTTGATTTGGATTCCGTGGCTTAATTACACCACGCTTTGTTTTGATATAGAGCTCTTTCTCATCGCGAGGCGCTTCCATATCAAATGCGACAGCTTCTTGAATGGCAATATGAACAGTATCAGGTTCTAGATCTGGCGTGCTGCCTTTAAGAGGCTGAGTTTCAATATACAAGTCTCTGAGTAAGTTATTGGCAGTTAAACAGTTTTTAGGTACGCCGACTATCTGAAAATGATTGTCACGATAGCTGATCTCAACACCAATACGGCGCTCTAATTGCTTAATGTTGTCATCAAAAGGACCGCAAAGTGACGCTAGTCTGCGTGTTTCCGCTGGCTCTAAATACAGGTTGAGTGTCGTTAACTTATTAGACAAAAAATAACTCCAGATTCAAGAATATTACCGAGCGAGAGCACTCTAGTTTACGAGGCATAATCAATAAATGCGAATGGTATTTTTGAATGATTATAGGGACGAAAAAAGCGGCATCTAAGATGCCGCCCTATAAACGTGTTTACCCTTGGTTATCGAGTCTTTTAAGACGGGGTAAATTGGGTGACACCAATGGCGTCATCTTGCTTATACTTTGCGACGATATCTGATGGACGTAAGTCGCGACGTAAATCCATTTCATCTTCAGCGCGGACAAATACACCGCGCAATGAGTTGGTGTATACATCAACAATTTCAACGTCAACAAAGCCGCCAATATGCTCCGGCTTACCTTCAAAGTTAACCACTCGACTGTTTTCAGTACGACCACGCAGTTCCATTGGGTTTTTAACCGATGGCCCTTCAACCAAAATGCGCTGCACTGTACCGACCATGTGGCGGCTATAGCGCATGGCTTGTTGAGTGATACGATCTTGCAATATGGCTAAGCGCTCTTTTTTCTCTTCCAGTGAGACGTTATCTGGCAGATCGGCAGCGGGTGTACCTGGGCGTGCGCTGTAAATAAAGCTAAAGCTATGATCAAACTGAATGTCTTCGATGAGTTTCATTGTGTCAGCAAAATCTTGCTTAGATTCACCTGGGAAGCCAATGATGAAATCAGAGCTAATCTGAATATCGGGACGCGCTTTACGCAAGCGGCGAATAATAGACTTATATTCGATAGCCATATGGCCACGCTTCATCTGCGTCAGGATCAAATCTGAGCCAGATTGAACCGGTAGATGCAAGAAGCTCACAAGCTCTGGAGTGTCTTCGTAAACATCAATAATATCTTGGCCGAACTCAATTGGGTGGCTGGTGGTAAAACGTAGGCGGTCTATGCCATCAATCGCAGCAACGTAGCGTAGTAGTTCTGCAAAGGTACAGATCTCATCATCGTGGGTTGCACCGCGATAGGCATTTACGTTCTGGCCGAGCAAATTCACTTCACGTACACCTTGATCAGCCAATTGGGCTATTTCAAGAATGATATCGTCTAATGGACGGCTGACTTCTTCACCACGGGTATAAGGTACAACGCAGAAAGAGCAATACTTACTACAACCTTCCATGATGGAAACATAGGCACTAGGGCCGTCAGCACGTGGTTCGGGGAGGCGATCAAACTTTTCAATCTCAGGGAAACTGACGTCAATAACGACTTTTTTACCCTCTTTAATCTGGTCAATCATTTCTGGTAGACGGTGCAGTGTTTGTGGGCCGAAAATAAGATCCACACACTGGGCACGGTCTTTAATTGCCTTACCTTCTTGAGATGCTACGCAGCCGCCAACACCAATAATAAGGCCCGGTTTTTTGTCTTTTAGTGTTTTCCAACGCCCTAGCTGATGAAAAACTTTTTCTTGTGCTTTCTCACGAATAGAACAGGTGTTGAGCAAAAGCACATCGGCTTCCGTTGCATCATCTGTCAGGGTATAGCCTTCGTATTCGTCGAGAAGATCGGCCATCTTTGATGAGTCGTACTCATTCATTTGACAGCCCCAAGTTTTAATATGGAGTTTTTTACTCATCAGTTTGTATCACTCTAGATGCACCGAAAAAATAGCGAAATATTTTAACGCTTATGCGGGCTGCTGGCTAGCATTTAGCCTATGTTTGAGTGAAATTAATCTGCTGCCTTGATTGCCCTTGTTAAACGTACGGGTATGGTTTTTTGCTGTTCTGTACTAACAGTATTGTCGATAACACCTTGTTCTTGAGCCATTTGCAGGCTACTCATACGTGCTTGTATGTGGATGTCAGCACGTAATTGCAGTTTGAACATGCTGAATACATGAGTGGTATATTGGTAAATAGCATAATCCATTGGACTGCGATAAGTGACGGACATGTGCTCTATATCTTGCTGTGAGTCTGCCGCGATGCTGGCTAATGGGGTGAATAGCGTTATTAGTAACGTAGCTAGGGTTAATGATTTCATATTATTCTCACTCATTCCTTAGGGATATATCCATTTGACAATTTGAGTCTATGGTATGGTTTGAATATGAGTGTGAATGGTATGTAACCAGTTGTTAATCATTGGCGTCTCAGACACATTTATATACGTTAGAGTGCTCTGAGACATTAAACGACATATTTTGTTTGGCTTAATTGCATCGTCCTTGCTTAAGAAGCGCTACTTTGATCAATTTTTGCTATGCAAAGGACAAATAGAATCGTTTTTGAGTGTAAACTTCTCCCAATATAAGTCGGATCATCTTTCAGGAGTCTAAGGTCTGTGGAACAGCTGAAGAATAAAAGCAGTATGTATGACGCTGTTGTCGTTGGCGGCGGCATGGTTGGAGCTGCGACGGCGATTGGTTTAGCCCAGCTAGGACTAAAAGTTGCAGTGGTTGAAGCATTTGCGCCCAAAGCTTATGAAAGCTCACAACCGCTTGACTTAAGAGTATCTGCCATTAGTGCGGCCTCTGAAGCGCTTCTGGACCGCCTTGGGGCTCTGGAGCATTTAGGCACAATGCGACAAGTCGCTTATAAAGGACTCGAAACTTGGGAATTAGACGGGTGCATCACCCAATTTCATGCCGATCAAATTGGCACTTCGCATCTTGGCCATATTGTCGAAAACCGCTTAATCCAGCTCTCTTTATGGCATCGTATGGCACAGTTAGAGAATATTACTCTATTCTGTCCAGTAAAAATCAGTCAGTTAAAGCGCGCAAATGATGCTATCGATATTACGCTTGAGGATGGCCAAGCGTTCTCTACTCGGTTATTGGTTGGCGCAGATGGTGCAAACTCTTATGTTAGGCAATGGGCAAAGATCGGTATTACGGGCTGGGATTACCGTCAGTCAGCAATGCTGATTAATATCGAAACCCATTGTGGCGAGCAAGATGTTACCTGGCAACAATTTACCCCCAAAGGTCCTCGCTCTTTACTACCACTTCCTGGCAACAATGCCTCTTTGGTTTGGTACGACGATGCCAATCGCATTGCGCAGTTATCTCAGTTGAATAATGCGGCCTTGAAAAGTCAGATTGATCAGTATTTTCCAGCGAGGCTAGATCGTGATTTTAAAGTGATGAATAAAGCGAGCTTTAAGCTGACTCGTCGTCATGCCGAGCGATATTATGGCGACAATTTGGTGATCCTTGGTGACGCCGCGCATACCATTAACCCTTTAGCAGGGCAGGGCGTTAACCTCGGCTTTAAAGATGTTGATGCACTTATCACCACCGTCGAGTCGTACATAAAGCACGATGCGGGCTGGTGGAGTACTGAAGTACTACTACAGTACCAAAAATGCCGTTATCGAGATAATCAATTGATGATGACCGCTATGGATATGTTTTACGCCAGTTTTAGCAACGACATTTTACCGCTAAAACTATTAAGAAATGGCGTACTTAAATTAGCTAACATTGACAGCCCAATAAAAAAACAGGTATTAAAATACGCTATGGGTTTTTAATGGGTCACCGTCCTATATAAGGATTAAACAAGAAAGCGGAGAGCTGCATAACAGCTTTTCGCTTTCTTGTTTATTAGGGGGAGTCAGGCAAAATTTGCAGGCGATGTCTACCACGCGATATTGCCCATTTTGCGTATAATTTGTTGGTACGCGGTTTGAGTGCTAAAATGCCGCGTTTTTAATTTTGTGGCTAAGTGCGGCAAAACATGAATAAGTAAACACAGACTGAGTATTATGAGCAATATAAAACTTATTGTTGGGTTAGCAAATCCCGGCGCACAGTATGATCGAACACGCCATAACGCGGGTGCTTGGTACGTTGAAGAACTCGCGCGTGTCTGTGGTGCGACGTTAGTATTAGACAGCAAGTACTTTGGTATGACAGCGAGAGTGACACTGCATGGCAAGGATGTCCGCTTATTGATCCCGATAACCTTTATGAATTTAAGTGGTAAGTCGGTTGGCGCATTGGCGAATTTTTTTCGTATTGCTCCAGAAGAGATATTGGTCGCGCATGATGAGCTTGATATGCCACCTGGGGTTGCAAAGTTTAAGTTGGGCGGGGGGCACGGTGGCCATAATGGCTTAAAAGATATCATTGCTAAATTGGCTAATGATAAAGGCTTCTATCGCTTACGCATTGGTATTGGGCATCCAGGTGATAAAAACCAGGTCAGTAACTATGTGTTGAGTAAGGCTCCGCCAACGGATCAAGAGATGATGGACGCTGCTATAGATGAAGCGGTGCGCTCGACAGAGATTTTATTTAACGACGATATGGCAAAGGCGATGCACAGGTTGCATTCTTTTAAAGCATAAACAAATGCTTGGGGAATACCCCCAGGTTATTCATTGATATAAAGGTAACAATATGGGTTTCAAATGTGGCATCGTAGGCCTGCCAAATGTTGGTAAATCAACACTTTTCAACGCGTTAACTAAAGCAGGCATCGAAGCATCAAACTTCCCGTTCTGTACGATTGAGCCAAATACAGGCATTGTTCCTGTACCTGATTCAAGATTGGATGCGTTAGCTGAGATAGTTAAGCCTGAGCGTGTTATGCCTACAACAATGGAATTTGTAGATATTGCTGGTTTAGTGGCAGGCGCATCTAAAGGTGAAGGCTTAGGCAATAAGTTCTTAGCTAACATCCGTGAGACTGATGCAATTGGCCATGTTGTACGTTGTTTTGAAGATGACAACATTGTGCATGTCGCAAACAAGGTAGACCCTGCAAGTGATATCGAAGTTATCAATACTGAACTTGCGCTTGCCGATTTAGATTCATGCGAGCGTGCTATTACTCGTCAAGCCAAACGCGCTAAAGGCGGCGACTCAGAGGCGAAGTTTGAAGTTGCCGTACTTGAGAAGATGCGCCCAATATTAGACGAAGGCAAAATGTTGCGTTCAATGGATTTAAGCAAGGAAGAGCTAGCAGCAATTACTTACTTGAACTTCTTAACCATTAAACCAACGATGTATATCGCTAACGTTGCAGAAGACGGTTTTGAAAATAACCCTCATTTAGATACTGTTCGTGCCATCGCTACTGAAGAGAATGCAGTTGTAGTGGCAGTATGCGCTGCAATTGAATCTGAACTTGCAGAAATGGAGACCGAAGACCGTGAAGAGTTCATGGCCGATTTAGGTCTAGAAGAGCCCGGTCTTGATCGCGTCATCCGCGCTGGTTACGACTTGCTTACGCTACAGACATATTTTACCGCTGGTGTTAAAGAAGTGCGTGCATGGACCGTTAAAATCGGTGCAAGCGCTCCACAAGCTGCTGGTGTTATCCATACTGACTTCGAACGTGGCTTTATTCGTGCTCAAGTGATGGCGTATGAGGACTTTATCACCCATAAAGGTGAAGCAGGCGCTAAAGAAGCGGGTAAATTACGCGTTGAAGGTAAAACATACGTCGTTAAAGATGGCGATGTAATGCACTTCTTATTTAACGTATAAGTTCTTTGCGGCAGCTATAGCCGTAAAAAATGTAAAACGCGGCGCTTAAAGTCATCTTTAAGCGCCGCGTTTGTATTTGGGCATCTGTTAACCTAGTTAAAAATGATTCATTTTTAGTGCTAAGCTTGGCGAATGCTTGGATTTTGAGCTTGTCGTTGCGATTTGTAGAGGCTTGATCAAAGAAATAAAATTATTTTGAGTTGCTAAATTAGCGTAAATCGCAATATATTGCGCATCTGTTGCCCAGTTTGGCGAAGTAATAGCCTAACAGTGTGATTAGTTTAAATTAGCGAAAAAAAGCAGTTGACCTGAATACGCTGAATAAGCATAATACGCCCCGTTCCTCAGTGAGAGGGACGAAATATAGATGGCAATGTAGCTCAGCTGGTTAGAGCACAGCACTCATAATGCTGGGGTCGCAGGTTCAAGTCCCGCCATTGCTACCATCTTCTCTAGATGTAAACTTGAGAATGGCCGACTAGTTGAAAGTTTACTTTCAGAAATAGGGTTGGCAACATCTTAATCTAGATGTAAAATTTGATGCAGTTTGGAAGTGGTGGATGTTGATATTAGACACGCTATAACTGAGTGCCATCTTAATCTAGATGTGAAACTTGATGCAGTGCGGGAGTGGTGGAATTGGTAGACACGCCAGATTTAGGTTCTGGTGCCGTAAGGTGTGAGAGTTCAAGTCTCTCTTCCCGTACCATTTATTGAAAAGTAATGAGCTTAGGCTGGTTATTAGTAAGAAAGATTAATTGGGATATCGCCAAGCGGTAAGGCACCGGGTTTTGATCTCGGCATTCCCAGGTTCAAATCCTGGTATCCCAGCCATCTTTGGCAATGTAGCTCAGCTGGTTAGAGCACAGCACTCATAATGCTGGGGTCGCAGGTTCAAGTCCCGCCATTGCTACCATCTTTCTCAGGATGTAAAAAGTGGGATTGTAGCAAAGACGGTTCGTAAGTCCCGGCAATATGCTACCATCTTCTCAAGATGTAAAATATGAGACATCTTAATCTCGATGTAAACTTGATAGAGTTTGGAAGTGGTGGATGTTGATATTAGACACGCTATAACTAAATGCATCTTAATCTAGATGTAAAACTTGATGCAGTGCGGGAGTGGTGGAATTGGTAGACACGCCAGATTTAGGTTCTGGTGCCGTAAGGTGTGAGAGTTCAAGTCTCTCTTCCCGTACCATTTATTTTGACGTAATGAGTTTCGACTTGTTACTAGCAACACAGTTTAATTGGGATATCGCCAAGCGGTAAGGCACCGGGTTTTGATCTCGGCATTCCCAGGTTCAAATCCTGGTATCCCAGCCATTTTTAAAAGGTTGATTTATTGACCTTGTCTTAATAGCTACTAGACAATTGTATTGTTGCAGGCTATAAAGATGAAGCAAGGAAACTTGCAGTAAAATTCGATGCGGGAGTGGTGGAATTGGTAGACACGCCAGATTTAGGTTCTGGTGCCGTAAGGTGTGAGAGTTCAAGTCTCTCTTCCCGTACCATCGAGTTTTAAACAGTTTAATTGGGATATCGCCAAGCGGTAAGGCACCGGGTTTTGATCTCGGCATTCCCAGGTTCAAATCCTGGTATCCCAGCCAAACACAAAAAGCCCGTCTTAATAGACGGGCTTTTTGCTTTTCAAAATCCCCCTTTTCGATGCACCACATAGATCCAATCTTTGTCTAAAGCAATCGCTACTGTTATTGCCATCAATAGCGTATTGAGCAGTGTTCTGACTGCACGCCTGATACCAATTGCATTAAGTATTTGACCGATTCAGAGCGCTACAGACGTTTCAATTCAAGGCCCATTGGTGAAGAAATAGTTACTCTCTCTTAAGCCAATGCAAAGCAGAAGTGGAAAATCTGAGTCGCTTAACGAGTGCGGTCGACGTTTAAAGCAAATGGAAAAGGCCTTTAAGCTTCGTTGTGGGCTTTGGATATACGACTAAATGGTCTATTTTGTTCCATACAAAATAAGACATTTCCACCCTCCTTGGCGGTCAGATTGAGGAGGTACGAGTCCACGGATGGACGAAGGTAGAATAATGCAAGAGCAATTATCGAGAGTCATTCATAGAGCTATTACCGAGGATGCCAGAGCCGAGAATAACGATTAGCTTCAATCCCCCACCTTGCTTACAGGGCTTTGAATTCCCGCGCAATGGTCAAACTTTTAATGCAACTGATCTAAATAGGCTCTGCATAAGAGACGGCACATAATGGTAGTCATCACACTTAGGGCGATTGCCAACGTGCAGAGAATGCTGAGGGACTTTAAGACGGTGTATCGTATGCCTAAGTAGGTTGAGCCTACGCTGACTGAGAGGTGTGAGCGCATTTAACACTAGCGACTCAATTAATTCCATGTCCCCGTCTTGATAATGGCTGTCATGTTACTCGCTGTGACGACTGTTTGAACACGTTTAAGCGCAACATTTCAATGGCACAAGCATTAAAAACCCTAAATCCAGTCATCTATTTTTTGGGTCATTGCGCTAGTGCTGCCATATCTGCGATGAGTCTAGTTAGCAAATTAGATTGAAATCCTAATGCTTGGTAACAAATCAGCCTTTTGTTAACTTTTGTTAGCTCACTTAGTGCTAACAATCACGCTTTAGCGTTGGTTTTTCACCTAGCGTTAACATTTGGTTTTTATTTGGCATCCTTTTGGTTACTTATTGTTATCGATTAAGGCTTTATTTGTGCTGGGTTTCTCGTTAACCAATTTGTTTCAAAATACAACCGAGGTTGTCACACTTTAATTGCAATCGTTTCGTTACATTTCGTTTGCCCCAAAAAAGAGGGCTAAATAAAAGAGAGTGGAACAGATGATGAAACGAGTCGATATAAAAGTTGCGACATTAGCAGCCTTCATTGGACTGGCCTTAACGGGTTGTTCTGGTGATGACGGACAAAATGGTAAAGATGGTGAAGCAGGTACTCCTGGTCAACCTGGCATTCCTGTCGCAGCAGATGCAAAGGCATTAACCGTAGCGATAGATAAGATTGTTGTTGGGGCGCAGTCTGATATTACGTTTACAGTCACCAATGAAAAAGACCTCCCTGTTGTAGGGTTAGAAAAGTTTGGTTTTATACTTTCAGGTCTTGAGCAAGGCGTTCAGGGGGATGCTAATAACTGGAAGTTGCTCAGCTCTGAAGCTTGTCCTGCCAGCAAATACTCTAAGTGTGGTAGCTTGCTTGATAATCAAGACGGTACTTATACCTATAGCTTTGAGAAAGACGTTAGCGCAGAAACAGCCTTTACTATCACTGATGAAAAGACATTAAGATTAGTGCTAAGAACCGGTGGCGAAGCTGTAGGAGCAACTGAGTTAAGCTATGCGAACATGCACTATGACTTTAGAGGTGAAGGCTTAGAGCCGCTCTATACTAAGAATGTGGTCAACAACCAAAACTGCGTTAGCTGTCATGATGATTTCAGTATCCATGGCGGTAAATACACTGAAGTCGAAACATGCGTTTCTTGCCATGCGGACAACAAAGTCAGTGACATCAGCAAAGTATTTCCAATGCTAGCGCATGAAGCACATATCGGAGTGATCCCTGCTCCCGTGGGTGGTTGTGATAACTGCCATGCTGAAAATGAGCAAGCTACTGATTTTGCAAACTGGAAGAACGTGCCTACTCAGGAAACGTGTATTACCTGTCATACAGACGTCAATTTCAAGGAAGGCATTGGCCACTGGCCATATCAGGACAATGCACAATGTGCCAATTGTCACACGCCAGATACCCTAGAAATGGTGCATTTGTCTACCTATAAAGGTCAGAACGAGCGCCGTGAAAATCTTCACCTTACGGTGACTGAAGCTAAGATGGTTGATGCTCCAGAAGCAAAAGCCAACATCGATGCCAACCTAGATACTGATAAGACTGGCTATGTGCAGCTAACCGTCGATATTTTGGACAAAAATGGTAACACGCGTAATGAGCAGTTAGATCTGGTTAAGTACATGTACTACGCCGAGTTCTATATCAACTGGGGTGGTCAGGATATGGGCATGGAGCGTGGTAAAGTTCTGCGTGTTCATACCAACAAAGAAAACTTCCCTGGCTATGTAGATGAGCCAATCGTGCTTAACTATGAAAATGGTAAGACGACGTTTGAAATCGGCCCATTCGATCTTGAAGATACTTTCGATGGTGACTTGAACGATAGCTACGGCATGGTTACGCCACGTATCTGGTTCTGCATCGACAAAGATGGCGAAACAATCCAGGATTGTGATGGCGAAACGGATTGGAGTAACGGTGCAGCGGGTTATAACTGGCAACACTTCTTCAATAAACAAGGCATGATGGAAGAGCGCCCACGTCGTCAAATCGTGACCAACGAGCTGTGTGGCGACTGTCATGGTACCACTACCTCAGACGATGGTTTTGTACAGATGACGCTTAACTGTCGTAGCTGTCACTCTGTAGTTAAGAACGATAGCACTTACTTCAGTACCACTTGCGCCTCTGGCTCGGTTGATTCCGATGGTGACGGTTCTTTAGACCCAATGGTTATGATGAAGAACCTGATGCCACGCGGCGAGCGTGACTGGACGACAGCATCTAATGCCGGCGAAGAATGTGTGGCTTGCCATAACGCCAACAATATGCCAACTCAGGTCATCCGTAATTCGCAAACCAAACAAGGTGATGAGGATTATATTGAGCAACTGACGATGAGTCACCCGGATCAGAAAGTATGGATCCATGCTATGCATGCCAACAACCGTGCCAACCAAAGTGGTGAAGGTTGGAAGCGTAATGTTGAGTACTCAGCTGACCTAGCTAACTGTACTAAATGCCATATCGAAGATAGTTATGATGCCAAGTATTTAGTGGGCCGCAAGCCGCTAGCGCTGGATCTTGACTACATGGATACTTATGACGGTTTGGACCCTGCAAATGGCAAAGACACTAGCGGTAACAAACGTTATGCCGTCGATGCGGTTGCAGATGCTTTTGTATCGCCAACCGCCGCTGTATGTTTGAGCTGTCATGGTAAGCGCGCTGCGGAAGAGGGTGAAGACCGCCGTCAAGTCCGTAAAGACGTTGTTAGTCATATGAAGCAAAATGGCGCTCAGTTCGGTGTCGAACTTGGTCAGTATACTGGTGAAGAGTCATGTGCAGTATGTCATGATCTAAACAACCTGAAGGAATCACATAACCTGAAATAAAGCTCTCATCCCTGCAATATTTTTTGACCCTAGCATTTTGCTAGGGTCTTTTTTTACGGGGATCACAAATATTAACAAAGCATCAATTGTTTAATCAGAACTCAGCATTATGTCAGGTTTAGTATTATCAAAATGGTTTAAAATGTTGTTTGGGGATCTACTAAAAGTAGTAGAGGTTAGATTGTGAATATTACTGAATTTTTAATTATTGATTTAGATGCCAGAGAGTTAGTTGATATCCATCATTCGACTCGTTGCGCATTATCATTGGCAGAGCTAGAAGTACTAAAAAGCTTAGTCAACCATGTGGGTGAAGTGGTTAGCAAAGAGACACTTAATGCCGCTGGTTGGCCCGGTAGAGTGGTTGCGCCCTCATCATTGACTCAATGCATGAGCAGTTTACGAAAAAAGCTGGCAGGGCAAACTGATATAGAGTTAAAAAATATCCCCCGTTACGGCTATAGCTTATGCATTATAGAGCATGCCGAAGCAGTAACTTCTACAGATATCGATAATGTCAGTACTTTCGTTAAGCCGGCATCTGGCAAGTTCAAAGCTCCAAACTCACACCGAATAAACCCCATAATCGCTAACGTGGCCGGTTGGCAGGGGGCATTAACCCCCAGACTTTATCGGCTTATTGGCATCGCTGTCGTCGTGACTTTTGTGGCTGGATTGCACTTTTCGGGAGGGCTTAAAACAATTGTTAACCAGCTTTCCTTATTGACCGAACCTGATGTGGCGTCAATCACTCAAAAGCGATTTTCATTGGCGAAAACCCCATCATTACTCAATGCGGTTCAACTTGAAAATCAACGTAAAGAAATTATTAGCGCTGACGATGTGGTCAAAAATTGGTTTAATTATGACAACATTTTCCAAAACTCGACTGATAAACAACTATTCTCTTTTGATAACGGCCGCTATGAATCAGTCGCTTTATGTAACGAATTCAATGAAGTATGCATTGACAAGCAGCCGCTTAACCTAGTGCGCTCGGTCAATGCGCCGACTACACCATTAGATATTCAATGGTTGGCGGATACCAAGCTAAGAATGGAGCAGGTAACCTATAATAATATTCTGTTAGATGAATTCGAGCCTGCCGATAAAGATTTGGTCGAGGATGTATTTCGGGCTGACGTGTACTATTACTCTGAAAGTAAAAATGTGGTGCGCGCAGATGTCAGATTGTCATTGATTTTTGATTCAGCGAATCGAGGTAAGCTGGTTGCTGCGGCATGTATTACCGATGATATGCTTAGAGAAATCTCAATTCGGTATCAGTTTAGTGGCGACTTTAAGCTGACCAAAAGTCAGGTTGATGGCAAAGTCGTTAGTACTTTTCTGGTCGATGTAAAAGAGCGCTCTTTCACTAGCCCACAACAGATATCGAAAGAATCGGCCACGATATACCGAGAGATCCGTAAAAATGTTCTGCAAAATGAACGTATGGTCATCAGGCAACTTTATCAAGATGATGACAGTGGCGTGTGGATGCTACCACTATGGGGCGAAACCATGGTTTGGGCTCATCGAGAGCAAGTATCACTCTAAGATATGTATTACTACAGGTTAACGCTTAGTGGCAAAGCAAAATGAAAAGTAATAGATACAAAAAACGCACTCAATTGAGTGCGTTTTTTATTTCAGCATTAAGCTTTAATCAAATAGTGATTAGTGCTTAAACATTGCCGAAATAGACTCTTCGTTGCTTACGCGACGAATCGCTTCAGCCATAACAGTAGACATTGTTAACTGAGTGACTTTCTCAAGTGCCGCTATTTCAGGGCTCAATGGGATAGTGTCTGTCACAATCACTTCATCAATGACTGATTCTAAGATATTCTTCGCCGCATTACCTGAGAACACAGGGTGAGTAGCATAAGCAAAAACGCGGTTTGCACCGTGTTCTTTAAGCGCTTCAGCTGCTTTACAAAGTGTACCGCCAGTATCAATCATGTCATCAACGATGATGCAATCACGGCCTTGAACATCGCCAATAATATGCATCACTTGTGAAACGTTTGCTTTTGGACGACGTTTATCGATGATCGCTAGATCTGAATCATCAAGTAACTTCGCGATTGCACGAGCACGTACAACGCCACCGATATCGGGTGAAACAACCACAGGGTTGTCTAGGTTCTTAGCTAACATATCTTCAAGCAACACAGGGCTACCGAAAACGTTATCAACGGGAACATCGAAGAAACCTTGAATTTGCTCAGCGTGCAGGTCACAAGTCAATACGCGGTCAACACCAACGCTTGATAGGAAATCGGCAACAACTTTAGCGGTAATAGGTACACGAGCGCTACGCACACGACGGTCTTGACGTGCATAACCGAAGTAAGGGATAACGGCTGTAATACGACCAGCAGATGCACGACGGAGTGCATCAACCATAACGATCAGTTCCATTAAGTTATCGTTAGTCGGAGCACAAGTAGATTGAATGATGAATACATCCGCACCACGTACATTTTCATTAATCTGGACACTGATTTCGCCATCACTGAAAACGCCTACATCTGCGTCTCCAAGTTTACAAAATAGACGATCGGCTATCTTCTTAGCGAGACTAGGTGTTGCGTTACCGGCAAAAAGTTTAATGTCAGGCACTGTAGAACCTCAGGCGTATGCTTCATGATTGTGGCTGGGACAGAAAAGATATCCCAGATGTCGTTAACACTGAGCTAATCTCTGCATTAACGGTGACTTATTTGTTCCCTTCGCGACAAAGCCATTTATCGATGCTGGCAGCTTCGCCAAGACATCTTTAGCTTGTTGCTCTTGCTCGAATTGACCGAAAACACATGCTCCTGTTCCAGTCATTCTTGACGGCGCATATTCTAGCAGCCACGCTAAGGTCTTGGCAACTTGAGGGTGACGTTTTGCGACCAACTCTTGGCAGTCATTATGCCAAGGATTGGCCATTAAAGACTCAAGTGTGAGCTTGGGCGTGTTGCGCGGGAGTTCAGGATCTTGGAACACTGCAGCGGTAGATACATGCACATCGGGTACTAAAACTAGGTACCAAGGTTCACTTGGGGTGACGTCCTGCAATTGTTCACCAACACCTTCGGCAAAAGCAGATAAACCATTAATAAAAACAGGCACATCGGCTCCCAAAATTAAGCCTATCTTTGCTAATTCCTTAGTGGATAAACCGGTTCTCCAAAGTGAATTTAACGCCACTAATGTGGTTGCAGCATCAGATGACCCCCCGCCTAACCCCCCGCCCATAGGTAAGCGTTTATCTAACCAAATCTCGGCACCTTGCTGACATTGGGTGTGCTCTTGTAACGATTTTGCGGCTCGCAGAATTAAGTTATCGCTATCAGCAACAACGTCTGACATATTTGAATGCAATATCAAGGTCGTTTTATCAGTGACTTTAAAATCGAGGTAATCACAATGCGCTACAAATTGGAACAGAGTTTGTAATTCATGGTAACCATCATCGCGGCGACCGTTGATGTGTAAAAAAAGGTTGAGCTTGGCTGGCGCGGGCCAGCCCAAAGACAGTGGGGCGGTCATAACGAGGGCTCACTTGAGTTTGGTTGTGAACGATTGGTCGCGGGGGCATCTTCTGCTGCCAGTGCTTGCCATTGGTTTATCTGTATTTTAAGTTGAATGTCATCTCGTTTTAAATCCAGCAGTCGAGGTAGCTCGGCACCGCTCTGGGTTTGCCAACTTTTAAAGTCGACCTTCCAAGGGGGAGGCTGGGTGGCATTAACGAGGCTCAGCGGACGGTTTAGCGCATCTTGGCTAATAATTTCATCGCCACTGCTGAGCTGACCGGTTATCCAAAGTGGTAAGGCATCTATGGGAATGGTCCAACCGGTGATCCGAGTGAGCAAGCGTTGAGCGTCAGTATCGGTGTAGGTCTTGCCATCGAGCTCTAATATTGTATTGCCCATTGTGCTGGTTAAACTTAACACTGTGGTGCCCAGCATGGTGGTGAGCTTTAACTCATTAGAGAATGGGGTATGCAACCAATACAGGTTGGTACTAAATTTATCATCGGCGGTGCGCACCGCTAACTTGCCCTGCATTTCCCACGCATGGGCTTGTTCGACTTGGTCGACAGAGACGGGTACTAAGTTGTCTGGTATGGTAGTTGAGCAACCGCTAATAAAAATAAAGCTCAATATCACCCATGCATAAGTGTTTTTTGTGAAGCTGC
>NZ_PJBM01000235.1:0-36623 GCF_002836075.1 Shewanella sp. GutDb-MelDb
ATAAATGGCTGGCATATAATGACTAATCGTTATAATTTATAAATATTAGTAAGTAAGAGGATTTAATTGTTGAAACATGCTTCCGTTTTTTTGATAGATGGAAGTGGTGCTAACGAGCCTTAAAATGTTGAACAGCTAAATGCGTTATCTCTTTGCCTTTATCATGTCCGATAGTGGGTAAAAAACTATGTTACATACCGATAAATAATCGAGACCCGCTAGAGCTACGACTAAGCCATCATGAGTCAGTTATTGATATTAGCGCTAGCAACGACTTAATTTATGGTGATACAAGCAAGAATGTTGCACACCTCAGAATGGATTTTATTATGTCATATGATGAGAAAATGACGATTTTGGTGGTTGACGATAGGCCAGCAAACATCCATTTACTCGCGGGGATTCTTTCTCCAGTTTATCGAGTAAAGGCGGCAACTTCGGGTGAGAAAGCGATAAGTATTGCTGAGGGCGCACTCAAACCAGATCTTATTTTGTTGGATATCATGATGCCTATCATGGATGGTTATACTGTATGTCGCTATTTAAAAAACAATCCTAAAACCGCTAATATTCCTATTATTTTCGTTACTGGGAAGTCCGAAACAGTCGACGAAGAAAAAGGCTTTAAAATGGGCGCAGTTGATTACATCACTAAACCTATCAGTCCTTCAATTGTGATTGCTAGGGTAAAAACCCATCTCGCATTATATTCTCAGCAGTGTGAGCTTGAGAAAGAAGTTAAAATTCGTACCAAGATACTCGCAAAAAATCAGCTCGACATCATTAATTGTCTAGGTCGTGCTGCTGAGTATAAAGATAATGAAACTGGCATGCATGTTGTAAGAATGAGCAAATATAGCAAACTCATTGCTGAAGCTTATGGTGCAAACTCAAAGTGGTGTGATTTATTATGTAATGCAGCGCCGATGCATGACATCGGTAAAATAGGCATTCCCGACCATATTTTATGTAAGCCCGGAAAGTTTGATGCTGACGAATGGCAAGAAATGCAACGGCATGCCGAATATGGATTAAAAATATTAGGCGGAAATAACTCTGATTTACTTGAATTAGCGAGAGAAATTGCGATTACTCATCATGAAAAATGGGACGGTAGCGGTTACCCTAATGGATTAAGTGGCACTGAAATCCCTTTATCTGGAAGAATTGTAGCGCTTGCCGATGTATTCGATGCGCTAACCAATGAACGACCGTACAAAAAAGCTTGGAGTGTAGAAGATGCATGCAAATTTATAGAGGATCAATCAGGCAAGCATTTTGATCCACAGCTGGTGCCCATTTTTATAAAGATTATCCCCAAACTGCTGGACATTAGAGCATCATTTTCTGATGGAAACGATTTTATTAAAGGGTAAGCACTTTTACAGGTATACGGATATAAATATGTTATTGAGATCTCCAGAAGAAAACTCCAGTCATATCTTAAATCGTTCTCGTCGGATTATGTTTGGCTTTATTGCCGTCATTCTGTTGCTTTTCGTGGCTGGTTTATCTGCTTGGGGAGGGGTTAATCAATTATTTATATCTATCGACCGTTATACCAGTGCTGGTCAGTTACTGCTTGCTTTAGATAGGGCTAGACTCAACGAGTTATCATTTACGCGAGATAATTTATCTGAGCAAGCAAAAGAAGCTGAAAAAAATATCGATGCTTCGCTAACTATTGTAGAAAATTTACATAATGAAAATTTCAATACCAGTTCGCAAACAGGTGAATTATTAAACTTAATTAAAAGCTATAAACAGGGCTTTGAGCGATACGTTTCGCTGACGAAAGAAAAAAAATCATCGCGTTTTAAAATGGTTGAAGAAGCAAGTAAAGCAACCTCAAGTTCGGATGCACTGCAAAGCTTGCAAACAAAATACATTAATTATGACAAAGACAAGGTCAGTGATTATAGGGAAACAATCCGAAATATTAGTGGTAACGCCTCGGTTTCATACGAAATTTCAGTGATAATTGAGTCCATCAGAAGCTATGGTAAAGATTTTTTACTTTTTAGAAGTCAACGAGATTATGAGAGTACCTTTGAAGAACTGAGTCTGCTAAATCGTTACATTACCAAGTTGTCATATAGGATTGATAACTCTAGCAGTCGCTTATTGTTATCAAAACTACAAAGTGCTGAATTGCACTATAAAGAGTCGTTATTGCAACTTAAAAAGCTTCGTGATGCGGACAAAATTAGCATTGATAACCCGATTGTAAGAAATTTAGCCCTTAGCTCATCTGCACTGGGGCAGCTTGCGCTTGATTTACGAAGTCACAAAATGACTCTGCTTTCAGCTGAGCAAGAAAAGGTTACGCAGAAGCAACAGGTGATGGCTAATCGACTTGAGTTGTCTGAAGAAGTTACTTTGCTAACAAAAAATATCAATGATGCCAGACAAGTTGATAGGGATTTTTCTTTAGCGCGAACAGCAGAAGCAAAAGAGTTTCTGGCTCAGGAAGTCATATCATTACTTGAAAGCGCACTTTATCGCACGCAAAAAATTCAAAGTATGCTGATTGAAGATGATGAAAAAGAAGTCTTTAAAACGGTGTACCCCAATATTGCGTCATACCTTGATAACTTCAAAAAAGTCGTGGTGGTAACCGCTGAGCTTGATGATATTTCTAAAGGGATGGTCAGCTCCGCATTGTCGGCAGATAACATCTTATCGTCACTACGTGAATTTCGATTCGGCGAGATGTCTCAAGCAAGGGACTTGGCCGATTACATGACCTATGCGGGTGTCATATTTATCCTTTCTATTCTTATGCTGGCCTTTTTAATCCGTAAATCCCAGCACTCATTAGTCGAGTTATCTCAGTCGTTAAAGATAAGCAGTGAAGAGGCGACTAATGCGAATAAAGCCAAATCTGACTTCTTGGCGAATATGAGCCATGAGATCAGAACTCCCATGAATGCCATTATTGGTATGAGTTACCTCGCGTTAACGACAGAGCTTTCTAAAAAGCAGCACAATTACATCACTAAGGTACATAACTCTGCTCAATCATTACTTTTAATTATTAATGATATTTTAGACTTTTCAAAAATTGAGGCCGGCAAGCTAGAAATCGAATCAACGGATTTTGTGTTAGAAGACTTATTAGATGAATTTAAAGTGCTTATTGGTGGAAAGGCACAAGAGAAAGGCCTTGAGTTACTGATCAATCTAGATGACAAAATTCCAAGTTATTTGAAAGGCGATCAATTACGTATTAACCAAATCTTGGTGAATTTAGGGGCTAATGCGGTTAAGTTTACAGAGAGCGGGGAAATTAGCTTATCCATCATTTTAGTCTCTCAATATAACAATATACTGAAGTTGAGATTTGAAATAGCAGATGATGGCATCGGGATCAGCAAAGCGCAGCAGCACAAGTTATTTAAATCCTTCTCACAAGCTGATACGTCAACCACCCGTCAATACGGTGGTACAGGTCTAGGGCTGGCTATTTGTAAGCAACTCGTTAGTTTAATGGGTGGTGAGATAGGGGTATCAAGTGAATTAGGCCATGGTTCGGTATTTAGTTTCGAAATTGACGTAGAACAAAGTGAGCTACAAACGTCAGAAAAAGTGATACCGACTCACATACAAAATAAAACCGTACTGGTGTATGACGATAGCAAGGCAGTATGTACAATTATTAATAAGCAATTAGAAAGTTTGCAATGTCAAACGATTAACGTTGGCGTATTTAGTGATATTGAAGTTGAATATTTGGCTGCGCTTACTTCCAATCAAGCGATTGAGATTATTTTCTTTGATTGGAATTTACCACACCATGAAAGTATTATTCAGTATAAAAAGTTATTACAGGTTGTTGATGCTAAATGTAAAATTATCATCATGACCTCCAGTGTAGTTGAAGATGTGCAGTCTGAAGCTGAGGCGCATCAATTCCCAATCCATCAAATTCTAAGTAAACCTTTTACCAACTCAACCCTTTACGATGAAATTTTCTCGTTATATGACAACGAGCCTTCAAAACGAACTCGTCAAAAAATACATGATGGTATGTATGACCATAACATTCAAAAGTTAACCGGTGCGCACATTTTGTTGGTTGAGGATAACCTCATTAACCAGGAGCTTGCCGTTGAGTTACTTGAAACCAATGGTATGACGGTCGAGGTGGCGAATAATGGTCAAGAAGCAATTGATAAATTGCAGAGTCACCACTTCGATGGCGTACTGATGGACTGCCAAATGCCGGTAATGGATGGGTATAGAGCGACTGAGCATATTCGTGAGCAACTGGTAGAAAATACACTGCCAATTATTGCAATGACAGCTAATGTGATGTCAGGTGATAAAGAAAAAGTGCTGGATTCAGGCATGAATGACTTGATTGGTAAGCCAATCGTTATCGATGACATGTTCGAGATCATGGCTAACTGGATTAGCCCTCAAGATCGCGTATCAGAAAGCCAACCATTGCCACTGGTTGTTAGCACTCATGATAATGAAGAGTTGATCGCACACTTATCATCGATTACCGAAATTGATGCGGTTGGGGGGATTAAGGCCTTAATAGGCAATGAAAATCTCTACTTTAAATTAGCCAATCATTTTGTCGAATCTTACAACGAAGTGACGATCCCTATTTATGATGGCAGTGATAATTTAGACAAGGTTGATCACCACATTCACACCTTAAAAGGGGTGTCTGGAAATCTACATTTTACTCAGGTGTATCAATTATGTGGGCTTGTTGAAAGCCACATCGACACGATCAAAGCAGATGCTAACAGTGTTGATACTCAAAGTATCGATGAGTTGAATAGTGATATACATCAATTGCAAAAGGCGTCTGATAATTTAGTTGCACGACTAAACGACATTTTACCCAATGAACCGACGGGGACGACTGAGCCTGTTATCGAGACGATATCTGAACCGGTAGATGATGTGATGTTCAAATCACTAATGAGTGCGTTAGAGCAGAATGATACCGAGGCGCTAACTATCATCGAATCACTGGAATCGACACGTGTTTTAGGCATGTCTCACAACAAGTTAAAGCAGTTAGAAAGTGCGATCAATAATTACGATTTTGATGCAGCAATCGGTATTTTAAATACGATCAAACAGCAAAAGTAATCAACTGGATGATAAGGCGAGGCAATAACCATTAGCCGCAAAGTCTTGTTTTTTTTAGCCTACATTAATAGGTAATAGCATAACCCGCAAAATAGTGGTTCAGTGGTTCTGAGCCTTACTCATGGATATCTATAATGAGTACAAATGCTCGGCTTTAACCCCAATGTTGAAGAGCAACAATTTATTCGTCATTGGCAGGGTGACCACTTAGTTGAAATGGTTAGCTTTACTATTGCGGCAGGAGTGAAAGACTCTAAAGATGGTGGGCTTGGTCGTTATTTGAATCGGGTTGAAGAAGCGCTAAAGAACTTTGCGGCTGAATTGGCGTTAGATAAATCACGCCAAGAACTCATCGTGCGGTTCCATCAACACATTAGTTATCAATGTCCTGAACTGTTAATCCGTTTCGTCACAGTGAGTCCCATCAAGGTGATCATATATAGCGAACCGAGAGGATCCTCTATTTTTGAAGCCAATTTGAGTCTGTGCATCAGCTTTTATTAGCGTTGATGACTAAAGTCAGGGATAGCCCGCTGCTTTAGTCATTGGCTATCAGTGAAAGCGCTACCATAAAACTCTTTGCACTAGCATCAATTCACATGGCCGTAAATTAAAGTGGCTGCTGAATTGAGACAATCAATACTGTACCTATACCCGCTTAACCCGTTCTCTAACTTATCGAGTGCTTTAACTAAGTTGGGTACTCGACTCCCAGTCGGTTAATAATCTCATGATATCTGCTGAACTTTCCGGCGTAGCTTTAGGCGCTTGCAGTGATTTATCCCCACGCTCAAACGCTTCACGTATCGCTCTAACTTGATAGAAGAAGGCATCGCCTGCGGCATCTACTGTCACGGTTTCTTTGTTCGCTTCGTAGGTTTCCACTTCAAATTCATTGCTCTGGCCTGGAAGCCACGGGTTGCTATTAAACGTTAAGCAGCCTTTGCTACCCAGCACCGTAAAACCATGTTTAAGCCCATAATCTTCCGCGGTATGGATCTGTACATTGGCCTTATTCGCAAAACGAAAAGTTGCACTGGATTCACTGATATTGTTGTCAGCCCCTTTTCTGCCGATGGCTGATACGCTGTAGTCCATCAGTTCGCCTGCTGGTAGCGACTGCTTTAGGATGAGATAAGCCAGTGACATTGGGTAACAACCCAGGTTATACAAGGCGCCCTTACTGTCGGCGTTTACAAACTGAGAAATTGCCGCGACGTAGGAGCCTTGTATGGCTTTTATCTCTCCAATGGCTCCCGAAGCTAATACGCTGAGTGCTTTTTCAATATAGGGATGGCACAGGTACATTAAGCCTTCGGCAAAAAAGACTTGGTGTTTCCGAACGGCGGCTAGGGCAATTTCGGTCTTTTCCATATCAATAGACAGTGACTTTTCACACAGTATCGCTTTACCCGCAGCGGCAGCTTTAACGACAAACTCATGATGAAGATGATTTGGCAGGGCGATATAAACGATGTCGACATTGCGATCGTTAATGAGTGCATCGTAGTCAGTATAGGACTTTTGCGCCGCGTAACTTTTGGCAAACTCATCTAATGTTGTCTGCGTTCTTCCTGCGACTGCGTATAGCTCACTTTTATCATCACCATTAATGGCTTCAGCCATGATGCCAGAAATAAAACTAGTGCCTATTATTCCCCATTTCATTGGTTAGCTCCTGTGAGTAGAGTCGCCATTGGTTGTGTTTGATAGGCGGTAATTAAGTCTGTTAGGCCTTCTTTGATAAAGGCTTGAGTATGCTCAGCCTTAAAATGTTCATCGAATGCTGTTTGATCTCGATATATTTCCCACAAAATGACTTTTCTTGGATCTTGATTATCTTGATGAGCAACGGCAAGGAAACAGCCTTGTTCGCTGTTCATATCGACACAAAATTTCTGAATGGCTAATAATCCGTCATTCAGTTCAACAGTGTCTTTTATCTTTATCTCTGCTGTTATAGAAAGCTTTCCTGTTATTGCTATCGTCATTGCTTATTCACTTTGTAGGAAAAAACTCAATATAATTGAGTCTTCAAGTTTGATAAAGTGAGCTTTAATTGATTTTTAATAAACTGTGAGTGCGTAATGGATAAGCTGAAAAGCATGCAAGTGTTTGTTTCTGTGGTTGAGCATGGCAGTTTTCGCAGTGCCGCAAATTATTTTGATATGTCGGCAACCATGGTCGGTAAACATATCCAGTTTCTTGAATCATCACTTGAAACACGCCTTTTGAATCGGACGACAAGGAAGCAGTCGTTAACTGAAAGTGGCCAGATCTATTATGAAGAGTGTAAGAGAATCATTGAAGACATCGTCGATGCAGAAAATCGAATTCAAATGCTTGAAAATACGCCAATGGGAACCATCAAGGTAAATTGTCCGGTTACCCTTGGCAGTGAGCTGTTGGCGCCGATAGTCGCTGATTTTCTGCAGGAGTACCCTTTGCTTGATGTTGAGATGACATTGGATAATTCGCTGATTGACCCTTTTCAATCCGATGCAGATATTTTGCTGAGAATAGGCGAGTTGAACGACTCGACATTAATTGCACGTAAGCTTGGGTATTACAATTTGTGCTTTTGTGCCTCTACAGCTTACTTAGCTAACCAGGGTAAGCCTGATGAACTCGAAGATTTGAAAGGGCATTCTTGCTTGGGTTTTGTCTATAGTCAGGGGCAAACAATGCAAAGCTTTAAGCTAAGCACGGATGCATTCAGTAAACGAAATAGTCGGCTGGCATCGAATAACGGGCATGCGCTTAGGGCTGCGGCATTGAATGGGGCTGGTATTATTCTTCAGCCCAGAATACTGGTTTGTAAGGATATAGAGTTCGGTGCATTAGAAGAGGTATTGGCAGAATTTACCCCAATAGCTAAACCTATACACCTTGTCTACAGAAGCAGAACGCTGTCGCTTAAAAATCGTACTTTTCTAGATTTTGTACTCAAAAACTTATCAACAAACAATCAGCTCGACTAATCAATAATATGACCTGCCATGCTTATTCTCAGTGGCACGCTTGGTTGGTAACAACAGGCTCCTCAATGACGATGGCTAAGCCTTAAAGTACAACCAAATTTAGATGAAACTCCGTCTACTCTTTGACATTTCAGCTCAATCATATCGACGATATTTTATATTTTTAAATGGGTGTCTTATAAAAAATGTTGGTTTGCATAACGGTGATAAGACTCGCTGTTCCACGTGTGAAATAGGCTGTTCTAGCGCGATTGAACCTTTGATGTGACTGTCTTGTGTTGGTTAATTAAATCAATAATAACAGCGTCTTAATCTAAATTGTTTAAGCTGGTGACGGTACTGTATTCCAGTGTTTACTATGTCCGCTTAATTTCAGTGAATAATTCCCCATAGTCTATACTTAGCCAGCCTTCGACCAAAAGCTAAAGTAAATAAGTATAAGGGATAGCAATATGTCAGACACTTTTACAAAAGGTATGGCTCGAAATATATACTATGGCGGCAGTGTTTTTTTTCTACTGTTGTTTGCCGGCCTCGCTATGCATACCACCAGAGAAATGCCCAAATCTGATCATCGAGAGAATCTCACCGAAGCCGTTGCAAACGGCAAAGCCATATGGGAAGACAACAACTGTATTGGTTGCCACACGCTCCTTGGTGAAGGTGCTTATTATGCGCCGGAGTTGGGGAATGTTTATTATCGCCGCGGTGGCGGTGATCTCGATGCATTTAAAGGCTTTATGCAAAGTTGGATGCAAATTCAACCTCTTGGTGTCCCTGGACGCCGACAAATGCCTCAATTTAATTTAACGGAACAACAGGTTAACGATTTAGCAGAGTTCTTAAAATTTACCGCTGAAATAGATGTTAACAGCTGGCCACCGAACATTGAGGGTTAAGGCATGAGCACTTTAAAATATCAATCACAATCGGTTGCAACACCTTACTTTGTATTTGCGCTTATTCTGTTTACTGGACAAATCATATTTGGCTTGGTGATGGGCTTGCAATATGTGGTGGGAGATTTTCTCGCCGGGGTCATTCCCTTTAACGTTGCTCGAATGGTGCACACTAACTTGCTCATCGTTTGGCTATTATTTGGCTTTATGGGTGCCGCTTATTTCCTTGTGCCCGAAGAGTCTGAAACTGAATTGTATAGCCCTAAACTCGCTATCTTGCTCTTCTGGGTATTTGCCGTAGCTGCCACACTCACCGTGTTGGGGTATTTGTTGGTTCCCTATTCTAGACTGGCTGAGATCACGGGCAATGAGTATTTTCCGACGATGGGGCGAGAGTTTTTAGAGCAACCCACCATTACTAAAATTGGTATTGTCGTCGTTTGCCTCGGGTTCCTGTTCAATATCGGTATGACGATGTTGCGCGGCCGAAAGACGGTGATCAATATGGTACTGATCACCGGCCTCATTGGACTGGCTGTGTTTTTCCTATTCTCTTTCTACAATCCGTCCAACATTGCGTTGGATAAATTCTATTGGTGGTTTGTTGTCCACCTCTGGGTTGAAGGCGTGTGGGAATTAATTATGGGTGCGATCCTCGCCTTTATACTGATCAAGATCACTGGCGTTGACCGAGAAATTATTGAGAAGTGGCTGTACGTGATTGTTGCAATGGCATTGATCTCCGGCCTGCTGGGGACAGGGCATCACTTTTTCTGGTTAGCCACGCCTGAATACTGGCAGTGGGTGGGTTCGGTATTCTCTGCGTTAGAGCCTCTACCTTTCTTTGCTATGGTGCTATACGCATTCAACATGGTGAACAATCGCCGCCGAGAACATCCGAACAAAGCAGCCACGCTGTGGGCGTTAGGCACGGCAGTCATGGCATTCCTTGGCGCGGGTGTTTGGGGATTTTTACATACATTGGCACCGGTCAATTTCTACACTCACGGTACGCAAATCACCGCGGCACATGCCCATATGGCCTTTTACGGTGCCTATGCAATGATAGTGCTGACCATTATTTCCTATGCGATGCCGAAGTTACGCGGTATTGGCGAAGCATCGAGTAAAAAAGCACAAGTGCTGGAAATGTGGGGCTTCTGGTTAATGACGGTTGCCATGGTTTTCATTACGCTGTTCTTAACTGGAGCTGGGGTATTGCAGGTCTGGTTACAACGTCTACCCGAAGGCGGCGAAGCATTAAGCTTTATGGAAACCCAAGATAAATTATCGATTTTCTATTGGGCACGAGAAGCGACGGGGATTATATTCTTGATAGGCTTAATCACCTATATGTGCAACTTTCTGGTCGACAGAAAAGCTGCTAAATAGACTGAATTAATCAAATGGAGCTAGTGCTGAGTTGCTATCGACGCTAGTTCCACCTATTTTTTATCACCATGGTTAACCATATATGGAAGAATGGGTTGGGAGTATTTGGCATAAATTCATTGTGCAAAAGAGCAACACTGAATTTGATCATGCCCGAGTTCAATTTGATGATATCAAGAAATCGGTTGGGGTGATTTTTCGTGCTCTCGGAGGCTCACCGACAAAACGCGTCGAAGCCGCTATACCGCGTGATTATTATGCCCATAGAAAGTTTATCGATAAAATTTCAGGAGCCAAGCAACAAGTCAGCCTTGCTTGGCAAGATGAAACCAGCCTGCGCTTGCCGCAATCCATCGCTATTTTTGATACGCCAGAACTGAATAAAGAACTCTACCTTTGGCTTGCAGCTCTTGCCCCGCATTACCCCGAACAGTTCACTCACTGGGCCAGAGACAATCAAACAGTCGTAGCAAAAGTACTCTGTAAATACCCCGCTATAAGGCCACGCTACCAACGGCTGGTGGCTGCAATACTCAAGCAACGAGTCCCTATTGAAGCATTGCCTAAATCCTTACAACCGCTCGAACGGGCAGTGATCCAAGCAATAACACATCCTGAATCTATTATTGAATTTCCGGTTGCCCACTACGCACCTCAAGCCATTTATATCTGGTTATATCCTAATGAGAACGTCAAAGCGAACCCCTTTAGCGCAGCAGATATTGATTGCGAAGAAGAGCAAGGTTCATCAGTGGCAAAGAAGCAGCAAAGCGTAAAGGCTAGAAAAAAATCAGAACGAATTGAGGAAGATGACACCAAAGATAGTCTGATGGTTTTTCGCTTAGAAAATTTGTTCTCATGGAGCGAGTTTTCACGAGTGAATCGGGCCGAGGACGATACCGAAGATGATGATGCCCAAAGAGTGGCAGAAGACCTTGATATTATTACAGTGGCAAAGGGCTCAAAGCAAAAAACTGCCAAGCTTAAAATAGATCTCGATTTACCGGCAGCCATTGAGGATGACTTACCCTTAGGGAAAGGCATTACACTGCCAGAGTGGAATTATAAATCTAACCTACTGGTTGCCGAACGCTGTCTATTGCAACCTATGTTACCCCGCGATAGCAAGCCACTGGCATTGCCGTCATCATTACACTCGGCCGCCAAAAAAATACGCCAACAATTCCAGCAACTGCAAAGTATTAAAAATTGGCAGAAATCTCAGCCGAGCGGAGATGAAATTGATTTAACCGCCTGGTTGGATTTTCATATTGAAAGTCAGACCTCAATGGCGCAAGACACCGGACTCTACCGTAGCTTTCAGCGCTGCCAGCGTGACATCAGCTGCTTGTTACTCTCAGATCTTTCGATGTCGACAGATGCCTACATTAATAATGAGCTTAGGGTTATTGATGTGATTAAGGACAGTATGCTGTTATTCAGTGAAGCTTTGGCTGCTGTGGGCGATCCATTTGCACTGTATGGTTTCTCATCGGTAAAGCGGCATCACGTTCGGTTTACACTGTTAAAGAACTTTTCCGAATCCTACAATGATCATATACGTGGCCGCATTCTGAGTTTGCGGCCAGGATTTTATACCCGCATGGGGGCAGCAATCCGCCAAGCGAGCAATATTTTGGCGGAACAAACACACCACCGAAAATTGCTGCTTATTTTGACTGATGGCAAGCCGAATGATATCGACAATTACGAAGGTCGATATGGCATTGAAGATACCAAGCAAGCGATTATTGCTGCCCGCCGCCTTGGGCTCATTCCATTTTGTATCACTATAGATCAAAAGGCTGATCAATATCTGCCTTACATTTTTGGTCATAATGGCTTCAGCGTTATCTTTGATCCGAGCCAGTTACCGACAAAGTTACCGCAGCTGTATCATCAACTGACTCAATCTTCTTACTAGATTTTATTGAGCAAAGGAGGCCTAAATGATTGAAAAAGTACCCTGTTTGTATTGTCAGACTGAAAATACACTTGATAGCGAAACGACGAGTTATTTGACCGACCCCGTGCCGGTCTGTTGCCACTGCGGCATGGCTTTACCAAAAGCTCACCCTAGTAGCCGTTTTTACAAAACCAGAGTGTTTTTATGGGCCTTTGTATTCATTGCGTTATTTTGCTTACTGATGATCATTTATTTACCCAGATAACGGATGTCAGCAGACAGGTATGTAAACATGAAAATAAATAAATACGATCAAAAAGAAATAAAACAAGCGTCTGCAATCGCCTTGTGGTCGCTACTCAATCTCACCTTTTTGCCGCTGCTATCGTTTATCGTGTTGCTCAGCAAAATCAATAATTTTGCGGCCAATTCCTTTGCCACTTATCACCTCAATTTTGCCATTAAGTTGAATTTAGCCGCCGCAACGGCATTAATACTCGTGAGTGCACTGATAATATTATTTGGGGGTTTAAATTCCGGAATGACTTGGGTATTTGTCATTACTTATTTTATCTCAGTGCACGCGGTATTTATTCTTATTTCCGTATGGATGTTAGTGCGAGCGTGGGCGGGTAATAAAATGGGCTACAAGCAAGTGTAGTTATTGATACCATAGCGAAAGCAGATATAGAGGCTAATACTTGGTGGATTAAGTCATATACTAAATCTTGTGCTTAATCAGTTGTTCAATTGTACGTAGGCGGCACAACACTTAAAATAAGAGGTATATCAAGCCAATCGTTATCGGCAGTAAGATGACATAGGCCCGCAGTAAGTTGCGCCACAATGGTGGCGCCTGTTTCAATTCCATATAGACATCAACGATCAGTAGTCCCTTTATCAATGTGAACAGCATGATGCTGGCTAAAATAACCTCTTCCATACCCTGCAACCAGGAATGACTTGAGTCCAGCGCGACACTGCCCATATAAGCAGAAGCGGATGTCAGGATAATCAGATAGAGATAAACTCGGAGAATGAGGCCTTGATGATGGGTCATATTTTGCAGCCTCGCATTAGCCTAGTGATCATTAGTTAATGACGTACAGCAGTGGGAAAATAATGATCCACACGAGGTCGACCATATGCCAGTAGCATGCACCTGACTCAAAACCGGAAAGGCTCTTGCCCTGATAGGCTCCTTTTGTGGTTTTGAATGCCATGGACCCTAAGATGATCATCCCGAGAATGACATGCATGAAATGAAACGCTGTGATAAAAAAATACAAGGTAAAATAGGTATTGGTCGACAAACCAAATCCTTGTTGGATTAACTCGTTATATTCCCATGATTTCACCGCTAAATAGACACTCGCTGTGAGTAACGCCCCGCCCAATAGCGCAGCAGCATAATTTTGGCGAGAATGCTTTACCGCATTTAAGCTTAAGGCGACCAAACAACTGCTGGAGATTAATGCAACGGTGTTAATCCCCCCCGCGACGGGATGCAGGTAGGTTTGTCCCTGTTGAAACATATCTGGATACAACTGCCGTGTGACTGCAAATCCAATAATAAAAATAGCGAATACTGTCAATTCCGCCAAAATAAAAAACCACATGGCTAAATCACCGGGCAAATATGGCCGTGGGCTTGATACCACACTCGCGACATCAGCAGTCGGTACCTGATTGGATCCAGTATTGACCATGTTATGACTTTTCATCGCTAGAGGGCATTAACAGTCGAAGTACAGGCGCGCTACATCCATGAGCGCTTCGACAGTACTGATATCATCAGATAAGGGCTCCGCTAGGCAGCTGCGACATGCGGCTAACGGCGACATACCACTGGATATCATTCGCGCCGCATAAATTAACAAGCGGGTAGAAGCCACCTCATCTAAGTCACAGTCCAGTCTGCGCAGTGAGCCTGCCAATTCAATCAGCTTAACCGCTAAGTCTTGCTCTATTTGACATTCTGTCATCAATATTTGGCTCTCAAGCAAAGGATCGGGATAGCCAAGACGCAATGCGACAAAGCGTTGCCGAGTACTCGCTTTCATTCCTTTTAGAATATTTTGGTAACCAGGATTATAAGACACCACCAGCATAAAGCCTGGCGCTGCAGCGAGTTCTTCTCCGGTGCGTTCGATGGGTAATATGCGACGATCATCAGCCAGGGGATGCAGTACCACAGTGGTATCTTTACGCGCCTCGACAATTTCATCGAGATAACAAATACCGCCTTCTCTTACTGCCCTTGTTAGCGGTCCGTCCTGCCAATAAGTCCCATTTGGACCAATCAAATGGCGTCCAACTAAATCAGCGGCGGTTAAATCATCATGACATGCCACTGTGTATAAAGGTCTGCCAAGTTTCTCCGCCATATGAGCGACAAAACGTGTTTTACCACAGCCAGTTGGCCCTTTAATGAGCAATGGCAGTTGATGAGAATACGCGTACTCGAAGAGCTGTATTTCCTTGTCTTGCTGCTGATAGAATATAGGGTCTTTAATAGCAATAGCTGTGGTAGTTGAAAAGGTCATATTGGTCCCTAACATTCGATACTACTCAAAAATAAATCTATTTAAATATAGCATTTATCAAATGTTTAGCAGAAAAACAGCTCGGCTGGTTCCTTAGAAAGCGAGTTTATAATTATTCCATAAGATAGGTGGCTCATAAAAAGGTCGTTACGACAATCAAGGATGGGAAAAAAATAAGGTAAACACGCATCATTAATCGCAAGTAGCGATGGGCATGGCGTAACTCCATGAAATGATCGATGATCATTAATCCCTTACACATCACGGTCAATGCCACCAAGATGCTAACCAACGCTGAAGAACTGAATTGTTCACCCAAAAACGTATTAAATAGCGTTATTCCAATCAGGGTCCACCAGCAATACTCCATTTTTCCAAAAGATTTCATCATGGCCTACCTTAGAACATACAAGAGTGGAAAAATAAGGATCCACATCAAATCAATCATGTGCCAGTACATGGCTAATGCTTCTAGACCTGAATGCTGTTTCGCTGAGTAGGCCCCTCGACGCAAACGAAAAATAACCCACAACACCGCGCATGCTGCCCACCCCACATGGAGAAAATGATTAAAAGTCATATAGTAATAGACGGTAAAAAACTGACTGCTACTGGTGCGAAAGCCCTGTTGATGATTCCAATAGAATTCGCCTGTCTTCACCAATAGGTACAAACAACCACAAGCCAGAGTGAGCCACAGATAGACTTCACACTTGGCTCGATTGTCTAGCCTAATATTGATCATGGCTTTTGCGATAAAGTAACTACTGGAAAGTAGTATCAATGTGTTAGTCACCCCAGCGAGGGTACTTACACTTTGGGGACCTTGGGAAAAGGCTTCTGGGTAGTTGTATTTGGCAATAAAATAGGCGACAAAGAAAATGCCAAATTCGGTTAATTCAGACAGGATCCCCACCCATATCGGAATATGGCCCGGAATTCGACCCGCCCGTTGTTCACTCCATGAACTTGGAAAAATACCCAAAGGCGCTTTTGGGGGCTCACTATTCATCGGTACTGATCATCAAAAGCCCTTTTGACCAATTCTTATTTACCTTAGTTTAGTTGAATAATGCAAAACAGATTGGGGCGGTTCTGTTGATACACAGGCTTGCTAATGTGCGGCGAGTGAGTCGAATAACATGGATATAAATCGAGGTTCTAAAAACGACATGGCTAGCCATGATGATTACTTTTATCCCTACATTGAGCATTTACATTTTGATTTTAAGAAATAAATCATATTCGACGGGTATTATGTTGCCAGCAGGTAAAAGCGTGTCTTACCGCAGGGTTATCGTCAGCGTTTATCGCTACCATTGGCGCCAAGCTAAACATGGTTAACTTATCAAAGGAGTATATATGTCCCTTAGCCATCAGCAAAAAGTGTACATACCCAAGGATGTTCGAAGCAATCAATACATCACTGCAGAAATCAAAGTAACGGATGCTTTGTTGGCCCATTACCCCGATTACAAAACGTGTTATAAGACGCTTAGTCGCGCCATTTTTAATCTTGCTGAGCAAGAAGAGTTATATAACATTCATGTGATCACTAATGATAAGTTACCCGTGGTGCGTTTTCACACCGAAGCGTATTGCTTTCCAACCGCAGAGCAGATCATATTTTTCTATAATCCTGAGTATCATGAAGCACAAAGTCTGCATAGTCAGGACGACTATCGCGCACGCAAAATCAGGATTGTATTTTTAGCGACGGGTGAAGATATTCGCAGTAATTCGGCTAACCTTCATCTAAAGGTGCAGTCTTTTATCGCAAAATTGATGCCGCAATTGCCAGAAAAAGATCTCACCATTAAAGTCCGCGATCATCAACATTTATCTTATGATCTGTTCGCCAAAGCTAAGGGCAGTAAAGAGAGTTATGGATATAAACTGCGCTCAATTAGCGACAGATATAAAGCCAGACACTGTCCGCTGCCTGCCGATCACGGTTCATTATGCTATGTCACGGTAAAACTACCTTTAAGCCGTATGCTTAAACAAGCTATGTTGCCAGCAGATGCAAATGACTTTACACCACTGTATCAAAAGCTAGAAGATGCCTTTATCCAAGCAACATCAGCCAAACAGCTAAATCGAATCGCGATGGTGGCTAATGGACTCACACCACTAGTACGCAACAGTAAATACGATCAAGTTGATGGTACCGACGAAGTACAAATGCTCGGCTTTGACCCCAATGTTGAAGAGCAACAATTTATTCGTCATTGGCAGGGTGACCACTTAGTTGAAATGGTTAGCTTTACTATTGCGGCAGGAGTGAAAGACTCCAAAGATGGTGGGCTTGGCCGTTATTTGAATCGGGTTGAAGAAGCGCTAAAGAACTTTGCGGCTGAATTGGCGTTAGATAAATCACGTCAAGAACTCATAGTACGGTTCCATCAACACATTAGTTATCAATGTCCTGAACAGTTAATCAGCTAATAAGCCTTTGTCAGAGTGGCTTGAATAACATAGCCACCCAAGATTGTTGTTTAAAAAGCGAACTGATAGGTTCGCTTTTTACTGGGCGCTAGAAAGTTAATTCATTGGCTATTTAAGCTAAATGAGTTTTACCGCTATGCTTTTGGCTATCATCGCGGCGTTCTTATTACCGCTAGTATGCGCCATCACAATAGCCCCTTCTGTTAGTAAACCTATTTGAATCGCCGTTTCTGCTTCATCTTCTGGCAAATTCGCGGCGATTAAGTCGACTATTCTCTGCTTATGCTTGGCGGAAAACAGGTGTATTAAATTATCCGCTTTAGCATATTCAGCACTGGCATTAATAAAATTACAGCCAAAGAATGTGTCGCTATTAAACCATTCATGTAGCGCATCAAATATGGCTAATACGCCAGACTTACCTGCGATTGTTGCTTGTTCAACCTTACTGTTAAGCATGGCTAATACCTGCTCATGGCGCTGTTGCAACACGGTCAAAATCAACTCATCTTTGCTGCGAAAATGTTTATACAAGGTCGCTTTTGACACCCCTGATTGCGCCAAAATTAAATCAATGCCAGTAGCGTGATATCCGTGCTCATTAAATAGCGCTAATGCGGTGTCGATTAAGTGTTGTTTTCTTGGTTGCATTGTTGATTACCTTGGCTGCTGTTTTGACATTATAGCAACTTTCAACTTGACGTAAACAAGTCTGTTCACCTATAGTGGTGTACAGACCTGTTCACCCTTTATTCCAACAATACAAAAAAAGGTAATTTACTATGTGCAGCACAACAACAGATACAGCCACCAAAGCAGAGTCCATTAGTACGTTAGGGATTCATCACCTCGGTCTCAGCGTGCCAGATATCAAGCAAACAGCAGTCTTTTTTATTGAGCAGTTGGGCTTTACTCAAATAGGCGGAAATGCTGACTATCCTTCCATTTTTATTTCTGACGGTACTGTTATGTTGACGCTGTGGCAGATTAGCTCGGTCGAAAATATGACGACCTTTGATCGTAAAAACAATGTTGGTCTGCATCACTTTGCCCTTAAGGTCGCTAATATCGAGGAGCTAGAACGCTTGCATCTGCAGCTAGCAGTTCTTGATGATGTGGAGATTGAGTTTGCGCCAGAGCCATTAGGGCAACTACCTTTTAAACACATGATGTGCCTGATCCCCGGTGGTATTAGACTTGAATTAATCAGTGCTTAAGGAGCTAATATGGATAACGAACTGGCGCCAAGTTGGCATAAAGGTGAGATCGCTGTGCAGCAGCGGGCAGGAACGGATAAACGTATGGCTGCTGTGGGACCTAAATTTATTCGGCAATTTATGCCGCAACAGCATCGAGATTTTTACCAATCTCAGTCGATGATTTTTATCGGCTATAGCGATCATCAATCAGACATTTGTGCCAGTGTGCTATTTGGTTCGCCAGGTTTTATCCAATCGCCCTCTGAAGTCGAGCTAGTGATCAACACTCAGCAGTCTCTAGGCGATGTTATCGGTGATAACTTGAGTGTGGGTGACCGTATTGGGTTACTTGGGATCCAGTTTGATACTAAACGACGTAATCGTATCAACGGTATCATTACTGATGTCACTCAAAAATATATTCGAGTTGAGGTGCTACAAAGTTTCGGCAATTGCCCGAAATACATTCAACCAAAAAAATTCGCGGCCAACCGCCATTATGGTGAGTTTGCCGTTGACACCCGTGCCCAGCTTAGTGAAACAGATCGACAGCTCATTACGGGGGCAGACACCTTCTTTATTGCCAGCAGCTTTAACGATGGCGAACGGCTCAATAACCGCGGCGCCGATATCTCTCACCGTGGCGGCTCTGCAGGCTTTGTATCGATTAATGCGGCGGGACAATTACTGGTACCTGATTATGTGGGTAATGGCTTTTTTAACACGTTAGGTAATTTGCTTGAGAACCCCACTGCCAGTCTATTATTTTGCGATTGGCAACAAGGCGGTGTACTACAGATAACAGTAACCAGTGAGATTATTTGGCATGATGAGACTTCACCGGCGGAACGAACGCTTTGTTTTACGCCAATTAAAGTTGAACAAATCGCGAATGGCTTAGCTTATATTGAAGCTATTCCATCGTAAGATTTGCGCTATGGCGTTGGGAGTTATCGGTCATATACCATTGCGGTTTTAATCGTTGGCTCTGGGGGGAGATTTATCGGTTTAAATCGCATCTCCGGCTCTAAAATAGGATGGCGTAGATTACTCGGCCAATCTTGATGACTTTTGCAGCTGACGCTAGGCCTAAATGAGCGATAAATGAATTTAACCTGAGATGATTAATGGTTGTTTATTGCACTGTCTTGATTCGTTATTGCACCAAATTGAAACAAAGTTCTATTTTTGGCTGTCAATAAAATACCCCTTACACGCTAATAAAGCGCACATCTTGCACCTTAATGGTTCACGGAACTGTCTGTTAGTACGCTACTTTTACCCTGTTGCACCAATAATGAAATTAATTGATGTAACGGTTTTGTAAAGTGGGAATAGTTTTTGCTCTCTTAAGTCTATGAAATTAAAAAGAGAATAGCTTTGGAGAGCAGCAATGGACAATATTAGTGATGCTATTGGGGTGATAGCGCAGGGCGCAGATACGCTATTTATCCTACTTGGTGCAATCATGGTGCTAGCCATGCACGCCGGTTTTGCTTTTTTAGAGGTCGGCACGGTTCGACATAAAAACCAAGTTAACGCCTTAGTGAAAATATTAACTGATTTCTCTTTTTCAGCCGTAGCCTACTTTGTGATTGGTTATCAAATCGCTTACGGTAGCCATTTCTTTGTGAGTGCTGATGCCTTAGCGGTTAATAATGGCTATGATTTAGTGAAATTTTTCTTCCTGCTAACCTTCGCCGCGGCCATTCCTGCCATTGTGTCAGGTGGTATTGCTGAACGTGGTAGCTTTCGTCCTTTCTTATTTGCTTCAGCGCTTATCGTCGCGTTCGTGTACCCGTTGTTTGAAGGTATGATTTGGAATGGTAATTTTGGCTACCAATCTTGGTTAGCGAGCACTTTCGGGGCTGAATTCCACGACTTTGCCGGTTCCGTTGTTGTCCATGCGATGGGTGGCTGGTTAGCACTGGTGGCGATTTACTTTTTAGGTGTTCGCGGCGGCCGCAAACCGGGCGTTGCCTTTGCACCTTCAAGTATTCCTTTTCTAGCATTAGGTTCATGGATATTAATCGTCGGCTGGTTTGGCTTTAACGTGATGTCAGCGCAAACCCTTGATGGTGTTAGCGGACTGGTGGCACTCAACAGCTTAATGGCGATGGTGGGCGGAACTATTATTGCGCTTATCGTCGGCAAGAATGACCCTGGATTTATTCATAACGGCCCATTAGCAGGCTTAGTCGCTGTGTGTGCAGGTTCAGACTTAATGCACCCTATCGGTGCATTTGTTGTGGGTGGTGTTGCCGGTGGCTTGTTTGTCATGGTGTTCACTAAATTGCAGCGTAGCACTAAAATTGATGATGTATTAGGCGTGTGGCCATTACACGGTTTATGCGGTGTTTGGGGCGGTATTGCTGCAGGTATCTTTGGTCAACAAAGTTTTGGCGGTCTCGGTGGTGTTAGCTTTATGTCGCAGTTAGTGGGCACCGTGACCGGTATTGCTTTTGCCTTAATTGGCGGCGTGATTATTTATGGCATCATCAATAAGATATCAAGCTTACGTTTAAGCCAGGAAGATGAATATATCGGCGCCGATTTAGCCATTCATAAAATCGGTTCGACTAGCTTTGATAAGTAAAATCAACCTTAGCCAGCAATGCGTTTAGCTATCAGGTTATGGATTTAACGCTAAGGGACAGCAATGAACTGGCCAGCCATTAGTCGCTAAATGGGGGCTGACTCGATCTTTGCGGATCATCAAATTGCTTAACCACCTTGTATAGAGGGATTAAAATGGCGGACCAATTAGACGGGAAAACGGATGTTTAAAGCGAACACGATGGGTCACTTGGCCCCTAAAACCCGACAACAGGTCACAGTTTTTTCTATAACAACTCACTAGGATGTTGCTTATCTATTTTTTATAACACGCCGATTAGCGGAGTCTAACGATGCCCCATATAGCTCATTCCCCAAAGCCTATTATTCTCGATTGCGATCCAGGGCATGACGATGCCATCTCACTTATTCTTGCGTTAAGCAGCAGTAAACTGCAGCCTTTGGCAGTGACCACCAGCGCCGGTAATCAAACGCCAGATAAAACCTTGAACAATGCTCTGCGGATCCTGACCTTGCTCGGTCGCAGTGATATTCCTGTTGCTGGTGGGGCTATCAAGCCATTATCCCGCGAGCTTATTATTGCTGATAATGTTCATGGTGAGAGCGGTCTCGATGGTCCTGAACTGCCTGAACCCAGCTTTATGCCGCTAAATAAGTCTGCGATAGAATTGATAGCGGAAAAAGTCCGTGCTAGCAACGAGCCCGTCACCTTGGTCCCCTCTGGGCCGCTGACTAATATTGCGCTGTTCCTATCAACTTACCCAGAGCTGCATAGCAAAGTTGAACGTATCGTCTTGATGGGCGGGGCGGCAGCTGCTGGTAACTGGACTCCTGCGGCTGAATTTAATATTTTTGTTGATCCAGAAGCCGCTGATATGGTGTTTAAGGCGGGCATTCCCATCACCATGTGCGGATTAGACGTTACCCACCAAGCGCAAATCATGGATGAAGATATTGAGCGCATTAGAAAAATTCCCAATCATGTCGCCAAGTGCGTAGCAGAGTTGCTCGATTTCTTCATGATTTACCACAGAGACCCTAAGTGGGGCTTTGAAGGTGCACCATTGCATGATCCTTGTACCATCGCTTGGTTGCTTAAGCCTGAGTTATTTACCTCTTATGATTGCTGGGTCGGGATTGAAACTAAGGGCGAATACACCCAAGGCATGACGGTGGTTGACCGATATCAACTGACTGAACGTCCGCACAATACTCAGGTGCTGTGCGATATTGATAGAGCAGGCTTTGTTGATCTGATTGTTGAATGCTTAACTGCTTACAACAACGAAAGCTAATATAAGCGCTAATACGAGAGCCAGACGCCAGCCATACTGTAAGAGGGCGGGTCTGCACAAAGAATGGTAATCGAAAAGGGAGCGCAATATTGCATGCGCTCCTTTAGATATTTATCCGTAATATAGTCAATCCTTATCTTGCCCTGTATCATACGTGCCAGACATTTATGATGAAGACTGACAAGATGAGCAATGCCAATAAACCCGCTACCAATGCGCTGCTAAAACAAGCCCACAAAAACATGCCTTTAGGTGTAGCTGATAGCTACCGCTATTGGGGTGAAGAAAATACCGTATTCGTTAAAAGCAGCCTGGGTTGCACCATTACCGATGCCGACGATCAGCAGTTTATCGATTTTCGTCTCGCTTATGGGCCTATCATCTTGGGTTATCGCGATTCTAGAGTCGATCAAGAAGTGGTCGCAGCGATCACTGAACGTGGCACTATTTCTGGCTTTTCAACCGATCTTGATTCCCAAGTCATCGAACTTATTAAGCAGATGTGTCCGAATATTGAAAAGATGCGCTTTGCCAATTCGGGTACCGAAGCGGTGATTGGCGCGGTACGTACCGCTCGTGGTTTTACTAATCGTAACAAAATTGTAGTGGTTGAGGGCGGTTTTCACGGCCTATACGACGAGATGATGTGGAAGTCTGATGTTGATAATTGGGACAACACCACTGAAGAGGCACCAAAGATCACCTCATTTGGTGGCGGTATTCCTGAAGCGAGTCGAGAGCATTTAGAAACAGTGCCTCTGAATGACTTCGCCGCCATTGATGAAGTCTTTGCACGTGTTGGTGATGATATCGCTGCTATCGTGATTGAGCCTATTTTAGGTAACTGCGGCAGCATTGCCTCTTCACAAGAGTACATGCAAAAGTTGCGTGATATTTGTGATGCTAATGGCACCTTGTTGATTATGGATGAGGTTAAAACAGGTTTCCGTGTCGCTAAAGGCGGCGCACAAGAGCTCTACGGTATCCATGCCGATTTAACCACTTATGCCAAAGCCATGGGCAATGGTTATCCGGTCGCCGCCTTTGGTGGTCGTAAAGATGTCATGGATGTGATCAGTTTCGGTAAGAATGGCGTCACCCACGGTGGCACGTATACCGCCAACATGATTGCACTTAGTGCCGCAAAAGCGACATTAACGATTTTGAACGAAACCGATGCCTATGACAGCATCAATAAAGCCGGTGCAGACATTCAACAGGTGTTATCGCGGGTATTTACTAAACACGGAATCGAGCATAAATTTGCTGGTCCTGATGCGATGTTTGGTATTCACTTTGGCAGCGAAGTGCCGCATAACTATCGTGACTGGAAGAAAACAGACAGCGACTTGTATACCGAGTTTGCCCATAACTTGATTAAGAGCGGCATCATGTTAGAACCTGATTCTCGCGAGCCGTGGTTTATCTGTGAATCCCATAAAGATATCGATCTGCTAAAGCTGGAAGAGATTGCCGATGCAGCTATGGCAAAAGCTATCGCTGACCGCAAATAAAGCAGCCCCTAAATCTAGGCTAATAGCTAATGGCTTAAGGTTTTTGATATAAAAAAAAGAGGTTAGCCCTAGGGTTAACCTCTTCTGTCTCAAAATACTAATACGGAGACACAGGATTGATGATTTTTATAAACGTTTCACACTAAATCTTTCGCAGTAAACTCTTTACTCTTATCTCTCCAAATTAAGCTCTGCGCATTAAGCTGTTTACACTAGGCTGGCTAGCATCTCATCTGAATATGTCACGAGTTCCTTGCCTTCACGAACGCGGGCGACATAGTCAGGGTTAGCGATAAACGGCCTGCCGATCGCTAACAGATCAAATTTATTTTCGGCGATGGCGGTGCTGCCCGTTTCAGCGCTGTAACTGCCTACGCCCACGAGTGTTTTACTGTAAACACTGCGTACGTAACTTGATGCACTGCCATCGAGATAATCAAACTGCATGCTGTCGTCAAAAATACCGATATGTAGAAAAGCCAAATCACGCAGCTCAAGCTGAGCTAATAAGTAGTCAAATACGGCGCGGTCTTTATTGTCGCCGGCCATATTGAAATAAGCGCCCGGTGACACTCTCAGTGCGGTTCTATCACTGCCAATACGCTCGCTGATAGCATCGATTACTGCTAACGGAAAACGGGCCATGTTTACGGCTGTTTGACCATATTCATCGGTGCGATGATTACTGGCGTGATGTAAAAACTGGTCGATAAGATAGCCGTTAGCGCCGTGGATCTCGACACCATCAAAACCAGCATCTATCGCGTTTGCCGCAGCCTGAGAATAATCAGCGACTAACTGTACTATCTCGTCATGGCTAACAGCCTTAGGGACTTGATAGGTTAAATCACGCTTTCTGGGAACACTTCCCTCTAGGCCAACGGCAGAGGGTGCTACTACCTGAGTCGAGCCTGATTTTTCAAAAAAGTGTGGGTGAGCCACTCGACCTGTATGCCATAACTGCGCAAATATTTTGCCACCAGCGTTATGCACTGCATCGGTCACTACTCGCCAACCATCTATCTGAGCTGGGGTAAATAAGCCGGGTGTATTGGGATAGCCTTGACCATCGGGACGGATAATTACCGCTTCAGAGATGATCAAACCCGCTTCGACGCGGCGAGCATAATAGTCTGCCATGGCTTGAGTTGGCACTAATTCATCATCTGCCATACAACGAGTCAATGGCGCCATCAGGATGCGATTTTGTAGGGTGATAGTCTCGTTGAGCGCAAAAGATTGAAATAGGTTATCCGTCATAACGACCTCGGTATCTTGAATGAACATTCAAGATATTCTTATTTGAATAATCATTCAAGTATTATTTTGAACAAACATTCAAAATTCAGTACAATCAGTTTATAGTCGATGAATGAGTCGAAGCCTGGAGCCAATCTCGCATGCGTAATGCCGAATTTGATAGAGAAAAAGTACTGAGATCTGCCATGACTGCTTTTATGGACAAAGGTTACGGTAAGACGAGTATGCAAGATCTCACTAAAGCCACAGGTCTACACCCAGGCTCTATCTACTGTGCGTTCGATAATAAACGCGGTCTTCTATTGGCGGCTTTAGAGCAATATAAAACCGATAGAAGTGCCGAGTTTCTGCGGTTTTTCTCTGGGAATAAACCGGTATTAGTCGAGCTAAAAGCGTATCTGGATAACATAGTGCAGGAGTGCATCAGTTGCGAAGCCGCTAAGGCTTGTTTGCTGACTAAAGCGCTTAATGAAATGGCACAACAAGATGAAGAAGTGCAAACAATCATTACCGAGAACCTAGCCAACTGGCAACAGGGGATCGCCGATGTGTTGGCGTTAGCTCAATCTAAAGGTGAGCTCAGCGCTAAACGTGATAGCCAACATTTGGCGCGCTTTTTAGTCATGGGCATTTATGGTTTAAGAACCTTTGCCCACACGCATCCTAAGGGCGAAACATTGCAAGAACTTGCCGACCAACTCTTTTTCGATATCACTGCTTAGCGCTGCTGATTAAAAGGGCTAAAGCGAGGCCCTTTAAACTCAGACATCTCCACCTTTTACTCAGCCTCAAATTCTAAACCCAAGCCTACAATCGCATTTGCGTGTTTCATCGAGACGCACTATGCCTAATTATCGACTCTAATAAACTTACCTTGTAGCCCAGTCAAATATCGATACAACAAGCGTGCTTTTTGAAGTCCTCATTCTGGGTCTTTTTCGCTCATAAAACTGGCTGGCTTAGTATTTTTTATGACTGCCAATTCTTTGAGTCACTGTTTATTAGCAAGCATGTATTTGTACCGTTATTTAAATCAAGACTATAGTAAGGAATAGAAAAGTGGCGTGGGGTTATTGGGTTTGTCGGTAAATGATGGCAGTAAGTTTTATTCACGGCGAATAATCACTTCTAACAACACTTTAATGGATTGATGATTGAATAGATCATTAGAATAAATGTTGATTAAAAATCAACTTTTACATAAATCAGCCTGCTATTGGAGACGATATGATATCAGTCAATAAAAGTACCCTATTTACAATAACCTTACTATGTGTAAGTTCATTAGGTGCCGCTCAGGCCGAGCAGTATGTGTTTCCTGAGAAAGGACAAACCGCTGAACAACAAACAGCCGATGAAGCCAGTTGTGATGCATGGGCGGCAACAGAGTCAGGTTACAATCCAAGTCAACCGCAAGCGGCACCCGTTGCAGCAGCTCCTACTCAAGAGCAAGGTGCTGAACGCGGTTCAGGGATGCGTGGAGCAATCTCAGGCGCCGCTACCGGTGCTGTTGTTGCAGAGATAGGTGATGATGATAGAAGTGATGCTGCAGCCAATGGTGCCGCTGTAGGGGCTGTTGCAGCAAGACGACAAAGCCGTCGACAAAATGCTAATGAAGCTGATCAACAGGCGGCAACACAACAACAAGCGCAAGCCGAAGTGCAAAGCAGTAATACTCAAGGAACGGAAGAGTTTAATCGCGCCCGTTCAGCTTGTTTAGAAGGTAAGGGTTATAGCGTTAAATAATACTAACCTTGGTGCTAATATATGTAAGGGACGATGACTATCGTCCTTTTTTGATGTTAACCTCCCGCTCGAAACACTTATGACTACGCCAGATAAAATCCAATATCCCCACCATAATCACCAAGCAGCTGGCTATCAAACTCACTTTTGTATTTAGCCCGTTTGGGTCATTAGAGACAGAGCCCTCTTTGCCTGCATGGTTTATTTATAAGCGAATACTTAATCGTTAAAGTTGTTGTCGATTTGTAATTCTTAGTTAGATCATCTAACCTGTTTTTTCATTTAAAGGGAATTGCATCGCGGTTTAATCCGTAAAAATAAGGTCTATAGGGCTTAATGCAAACGGCCACAGGAGAAACATGTCAGACTCTGATATATCACCTCAATTCAGTTCAAAAATGGGCATTACTGATTATAAAAAAGTAATCCAAGATGCCGACAACTACTTTAATAAGCACTTTACTCACGTTGCTATCGACGAAATCGTAAAGTTACGCGCTGATTTTTTTGATTCCTTGCTGCTCCACCTCTGGGAATGCGCCGGTCTTGCGACCGAAAACCTATCTCTTAATGCGGTGGGCGGCTATGGCCGTCAAACGTTACACCTGCACTCCGACATTGATATTTGCGTATTATTTTCGCAAGAGCTGAGTCCCTATCAAGAGACACAAATAGGGCAGTTTTTTACCCAACTATGGGATATTGGTCTAGAGCTTGGCCATAGTGTTCTAGCTCTGAATGAAATAGATAAAGCGTGTGAAGACATCACCATTGCAACGTCACTGTTTGAAATTCGCCATTTAACAGGACCAGAGTCTCACGCTAAACAGGTGTTAGAGAGACTCTATGGTGATGATCTCTGGAGCAGTGAAGCTTTCTTTAAAGCCAAATTTAGTGAGCAAGATGAACGTCATAAAAAGGCACAAGGCAGTGCTTTTAGCCTCGAGCCTAACCTAAAAAATAGTCCCGGTGGAATGCGCGATATCCAAACGCTTATCTGGGTAACCCGCAAGTATTTTGCAGCAGAAGATATGGCCGCCTTAAGGCGATTCGGTTTCTTTACCGCCGACGAACATGCAGAATTATTAGAGTCACAACATTTTATCTGGCGTACACGTTGGGCATTACACGCTGCAGCACAACGTTCTGAAAACCGACTACTTATCTCTTTGCAAAGTGATGTTGCTAGGCTGATGGGCTTTGGCGACAACAGTCACCTTGCCATCGAAAAAATGATGCGTCAGCTATACCGTGCAATGAGGCGGATTAGCGAACTAAATCAAATGTTATTGCAGTATTTTAAAGATGAAATACTGGTACAAACAGACAAGAAGTCGATAGTGTTAAATCAACACTTCGAAATAAATGGTCGACAGATAAATGCTCGCCATGATGATGTCTTTGTTGACCGTAAGCAGCTTATTGCTCTGTTTATCCATATTGCAGAAAACGCTAACGATATTGATGGTATTTCGCCGCAAACGATTCGACTAATACGCCAGGTTAGGCGACGACTACTGGGCGACCTGCAAGATTTTGATCGCTGCCGTAAAGAGTTCCTCGCGCTATTTCGTCACCCTCAAGGCATGGGGCTTGCGCTGACATTAATGCATAGACATGGCATTTTAGCGTCGTATCTTCCGCAGTGGCGTGAAATTGTCGGTCAGATGCAATTCGACCTCTACCATGTTTATCCCGTTGATGAGCATACTCATAAGTTACTCAAAAACTTATATTCACTCGGCGGCAAAGCTGAAATCCCCTCGCTTGCCCAGCCTAGCGCTGTTTACAAAGCGATAGAGAATAAAGAAGTATTGCTATTAGCGGCCTTATTCCATGATTTAGGCAAGGGACGTGGCGGTGATCACAGTGAATTAGGGGCTGTCGACGCGCTGCAATTTGCTAAGTTTCATGAGCTAAAACCTTCACAAGCTAAGGTGATAGCTTGGTTAGTTAAAAATCATCTATTGTTATCGTTATCCTCTCAACGGTTAGATATATATGACCCGTCGGAAGTTAAGAACCTTGCCAAAGCGATTGGCACTAAAGCCAGACTCGACGCTCTCTATTGTTTAACGGTTGCCGACATTAAGGCGACCAACGATGATCTGTGGACTAACTGGAAGGCAACGTTACTGCGAGATCTCTATTTGTCGATTAGTTATGCACTGCGTAATGGCTTAGAAAATGTTTTAGAGCAGCGAACTATCGTCCGTGAACACAAAAATGAAGCGCTAGAATTGATAGGCTTGAGTGAACATCCTGATGTGATTAAACAGCTTTGGAAACGCTTGCCGCTATCCTTTTTCAGTAATGCTCAACCCAGTGAAATTGCTCGCTATTCTAAAGCCATGACACAACACCCTGCAGAGCATTCACTTATTTTGCTCGATGAAAGCAGCACTAAAGGTAGCAGCGATCTATTCGTTTATATGAAAGATAAGCCGGGCTTATTTGTGACACTATTTAATACCTTAGCCTCACTACAGATCTCGGTTCAGCAAGCTAATATTTCTAGGACTAAAGATGGTTATGTGGTGGAGTCTTTAAAAATACTCGATTACGATCAACATCCAATAAGAACCGCTGGGCGACGTGATCGTATCAAGCAAAGGCTTAAACAAGTGCTGTTTGAAAACAGAAAACTGCCTAAAAAGCGCCTTAATAGCAACATTGACTCATTTGTCAGCGAAGCTAAAGTAGAATTTTTGCACTCTCGTAAAAAGGATAGAACGCTGATCAGTGTTACCGCGCTCGACAATCCACAATTTATGAGTCACTTCTGTAACGGTTTCAGGTTATTCGAACTCAATATTCACTCCGCAAAAATAACCACCGTGGGTGAGCAAGTTGATAATGTATTTTTGGTCTCTGATAAAGAGGGGCAGTCATTAGACGATGAAAACAAACAAGCGCTTAAATCCTTCTTTGTCGATATGATTAACGAACAAACTCCTGCTTAATTCATTATGATTTCAGCTCCCTGCTTATTCATCGAATAGGCAGGGAGCTGTTAATTAAACTCCGTAAGTGCTTTACTGCAAGTCGATATTAGCGATTAACACTGGCTAAATTGGCAACCAATTTATCTTGTGTACTCTCACGTTTGTTAGCTTTAGCGATAAAGAATAACCCTATGATGGGCACAATAATGGCCGCGTAAGGGATCATGCCTGCTCCCATGTGACTATCAAGTACCATCCCACCAAGGAATCCACCAAATGCATTGGCTAAGTTAAATGCTGATATATTGGCTGTTGCCGCAAGTTCTTGGCCTTCACCACCGTGATTCATGACGCGAAGCTGCATAGCCGGTACATTGGCAAATGAGGCTATACCGAATACAAATAGGGCAATAACAAACAGAATTTGGTTATCAATAACCAGACCAACAATGATAAGGGAAACAATCATCGCGATTGCCCAGAACATTGACGCTTTTCTAAGATTCTTGTCTGAAGAGCGACCACCAAGTATGTTGCCAATAATGAGACCTAGACCAACAATAACGAGGATCCAAGTGACTGCCTCTGGGCTATAACCTGCAATGTGCGTTGCTATAGGTGCGATGTATCCATAGAGGGCCATGAAACCTGACCAAGCTAACGCTGTGATGGCTAAGCTCATTATGAGCATTGGATTTTTGAATGCTTGTAGCTGACTTTTTATATTTTTTGCTTCACCGTGACCCGTTGACTTGATAGACATTAGGATTGAAATCATGGCGATGGCGCCAAACGCAGCAACAATAAAGAAGGTGTTGTGCCAGCCAAATTTTAGGCTGATCCACGTGCCAGCAGGAACACCTAGTACATTAGCAAGTGTCAGACCCGCGAACATTTGACCTACTGCGCGACCGGCCATTTTCTCTGATACTAAGCCTGTCGCAACAACTGCACCTATTCCATAAAAGGGCCCTTGTACCAAGCCGGCAATTACTCGACTAAGAAGGAGTAAATTATAAGTGGGTGCTAGCGCTGACATTATATTGCCGATGATGAACAATGCCATCAAGCCAATGAGTACTTTTTTCTTATTAAAACGGGCTAGATAAATCGTTAAGATTGGGCCACCGATAACAATCGCTAATGCGTATGCACTAATTAAATATCCTGCCTGACCTTCTGTGATTGATAGTGATGTTGCAACTTGAGGAAGGATCCCCGCGATAACAAATTCTGCTGTGCCAATAGCGAAGGCTGCAAGTGTGAGGATCCATACTTGTAACGGCATTTTTTCTTTATTCATGATTAATGACCTTGGTTTACTTTATGATTTATTTGGCATGGCTTTGCACACCAGACAGGTTGTTTTTATCGACTAATTGATGAGAGCGCCACCATCAACGTCAATGACAGAGCCCGTCATATACGGGTTGGTAATTGCCATGACATAAGCCATCGCTATATCTGCAGGCGTTGCTACTCTGCCTGCGGGTAAATTGCGTTCAGCGTTTTCATACATGGCTTCACGAGATGGGATATCCATATTTTTATATGCTGTAGTCATGGTTAAACCAGGGCTAACCGCATTAACTCGAATCGGCGCGAGCTCTTTAGCGAGCACTTTTGTTACCGCCTCTAACGCCGCATTAATGGCGCTTTTTACGTAAGTATTGGCAACAACTTTGCGAGAGAGCATGCCCGTTGTCAGTGTTATTGTTCCATTGGGTGTCAGGTAGCGGGCAGCATGCTTAGCAACATTGATGGCACCCCAAAACTTGATATCGAAGGCTTGTTTAGCATCATCAACGGCAACGTCAGTTACTTTTCCCGCAGGGGCATATGAGCCTGCGGTAACGATAAGATGATCGAAAGGGCCAATGGATTCGAAATAACGATGTACTGCTTTCTCGTCACTGATATCTAACCCGGTTGTACGGCTTGCTACATGAACAATGTTATTGCCATTATTGAAGTGTTTTGCCACGGCCTCACCTATCCCTGATGCACCGCCAATGATGACGTAGGTTTTTTTTTTCTGGTCCATGGTTAGTTCCTTCAGTTGTTATTGATGACAGTTGCTATTATATTCATTCGTATTAATTTGATAATTGGGCAAAATACGAAGTCATTATTCGTCTGAGCTGAATAATAGGAGGGGGAGTGGATAAATTCTCTGATATGGAAATGTTCGTCAGCATTGTGAAACATCAAGGACTCGCCGCCGCTGGGCGCGATATTGGCCTTTCTCCTGCCACAATGACGGCAAGGCTACAGGCGCTTGAAGAAAGATACGCGGTGAAACTGCTTAATCGAAGTACCCGACATATCTCTCTGACAGATTCGGGGGCTTTGTACTACAAGGCGTGTATAGAGATTTTAGATAATGTCAGTGAAACTGAAGCTCTGATCCAGAATGGCGTCAAGGAGGTAAAAGGTTCACTGAAAATAGCGGCGCCAAAGGATGTCGGTAAGCAATATATTCTTCCTATACTGTCTGACTTTTGTAAACTGTACCCTGATGTGGTGCCCTACCTATATTTGAACGATAACATCGCCAATATTGCAGAATCGAGTATGGATATTGTTATTCGGTATGGAGAGCTAGCTGACAGCAATTTAATATCACGACGTCTGTCGGCCAGTAGGCGAGTGTTATGTGCCTCGCCTGAGTACCTCAAAAAACATGGAGTACCATTAACACCACAGGATTTGGTGAGTCATCATTGCCTTGCCATGTTGCGCAGTAATGAGGAGTTAAAAACCTGGCATTTTCAAGATAAAGATAAGAGGAATTCAATCACTGTTGTCCCCAAGCGATTTTCTGATGATGGCGAGGTTATTCGATGCTGGGCATTAGAAGGGGCTGGAATAGCCCTTAAATCAGTGTTAGACATTCAAGATGATATTGATAACCTACGTCTGGTGACTGTACTCAATGGATACATGCAGAACTTCAATGCATCGACATCAGTATCGAGTGCAAATTTGAATGTGGTGTACATTAGTAAGCAGTATCAGCCGAAACGCATTAGATTATTCTTAGACTTTTTGATTGATAAATTCAGTTATCAATCAAAACAATAAGATTAAACTCACTCTATCTCCTGTTTGTTGTTGAACGAATGGGAGGCCTATTATTTAATGCAATAAAGCGAATAGACCACCCATAGTAGTGGGGTAATTTTTGAATCAGAAGTACGGTGCTAAACTCGTTTTTTAGGCCAATCTAAACATGGGCTTAAAATATTTAGGTTATAGCGTAGAGGGATTCAGAGCGATTTGCCTTTTTTCGATACCGCATGAACTGGTGTTATTGGATTTTTAATAATATGTCCCTTTTTTATTCCTTTGATAGTGCCTACAGCGGCAACGATCCAAGAAATAAATAGACCTATAAATAAAATGACGGCAGCCCAGCGGAACACATCCAAATCGGTATGGATTGCCAGCTGAATCGTCCCGGTTACGCAAGTGCCGACGGGGAAGGTGAATGCCCACCACGTTAACGCAAAAGGCATCTTATTACGCAGTGCGCGTAAGGTGAGTAGGCTTACCAATATTGACCAAAAGAAGGCGAATCCCCAAACCGGCACACCATAAATAATCGCCATATTGTTCATGCTATCGCCAATAGGGCCTTCAACAACAAGTAATGCAGCAGTACCTAACGCACCCGCCGCAGTAATCGACTGCCCTAGCGGCCCTAATACTATCCAAAGTGTGGGTACTCGAGGGCCACCAGAAGTACCGGAATGCGCTAAGCGACTCCAGATCAGAGTGATGATAATGAATGCACTAAACAAACTCACCCCAAACATGGCATAGCAACCGTAAAGCATTAACTGCTGTATCTCAGGGTTGGCTATATAGGGGATAAGCATTGCGCCTATCGCTGCAGACACCATCGGTGGTACGACGGGCATCAGCCAGCCACCAAAAGCACCATCATCACGTACTTCATAGTGAGTGAATAAACGGTAGGGAATGGCAACGGAGACGATAAGGCCACTCAACGTGCCGAATACCCATAGTGCCCACGCTATCGTTAACGTCGTCGGCTCTGAAAAAAGATGGTTACCATATAAAATGGTGCCGCCAGCCACTGTTAATAATGCCATTGGTGGAGCCCCGAAAAACTGCGCCATGATGGGATCATTAAGCTGGCGTTTGATAATATGAGGTTTGACTATTGCTTGAAGTGTTTTCAGCCCCACCATGATAATTAGCATTAAAAATGCCAACAGCCAAATGGCTAATCCTACGTTTACTAATTGCTTACCGACATAAGGCAGGTTAGCAAGAGCATTTGCAATAATGCCGGTGCCCATAACTGCGGCAAACCAGTTGGGCCCAATTTCGGTGCTTAATTCTACTTGGTCATTTTTAGTCATAGTTAGGCTTTAGTCTTTGCTAATGTTATGAGGTCATAAATTTAACGTTAGTATATAAGGATAAGTTGTCATTCTGTTGTTTGAGACAATATTTATAATAATTAGGTGATTAAGAGTACTTATCAAATAGAAAAATTATTCTATTACTGCTGCTTTGTTACTATGTCATTAAGAAGCGAATAAACTTAAGCTGGATTCAAGTAATGATTAAATCGGTGCAGAGTAAACTTTTGAAATACAGTTATGAATGAAGCCATCACGATCTCACTTCCGTCTCTTATTCACCGAATAGGAAGGGATGCCGTCAATCGAGCCAAAGTTGTTGCTACCCAGTATCATTGCGAGCTTAAACGTGTGCGGCGTTCCAGAAACTGGGGGCTTTCTGGTGAGGCGATCAGTATTCAATCATTCGCAGGGCAGTTGAAAGCGGAGTCATTACAAGCGCTGGAGTTGAAGTCGATTGATGAGGGGGAATTTCGTTATCTTGTGCAAAAGATTGAAACTGCCTTGCTTGATCATGCTGATAAGTTAGAGCCTTTAGCGGAAAAGTTAGTTCGCCTAATTAACGAAAACCCTAATGTCACCTTGGCTGAATTGATACACGTCACCGATTGCACCATGAGTGAAGCCAGAACCGCTCGTTTTGATGCTGACTCTTGGTAGTGGCAGCTGTTCAAACGAGGCAGCGTTCAGGTGTGTATTTATTCGATTTAGCTGACATTTACTCGAAAAAAAACCAGAAGGTCGAGCCTTCTGGTTAAACAGGGAACTATTTTAGGTTATTGGTTTAACGCCATACTCCCCATTCGCCAGTGGTGCCGGGTTCTTCACCAAGTGTCCACCAATGAGCAGTCCAAGATTTACCTGCATGAGTCACAACATCGTTTTCGGTATAAGTGCTCGTTGCGCTCCAAGCTTTAGTCTCTGGGTCAACGGGAGGGTCTACAGGGTCTACAGGGTCTACAGGATCTGTAGTAGAAGCCTCTACGACGAATGAATAGACCTCCTCATCACTAGCATCGTTATTACTGATCACTAGTTTAAAAGTTAATTCATGGCGAGTATTTGTGAGCTTAGCTGTATCAACAATTAATTCGTTGTTTGAACCAATATTGATTTCTACCGGTGTGCCGCTAACTTGTAACCATTGAATATTGCTTGCTGCACCCGTGCTTTCATCATGGGTCAGTACGACATAATCACCATGGGTAACAGTAGCGTTATTTAGTGTTTTCAGTACTTTTGGTGAAATCACTGCATCAACTGGGTTGGTATCTGTAGTAATGGAAAACTCACCTGACGCTCGTGAATCTTTTGAATTAAAGTCGTTTCCGTGTAAATCATTCTTGAAATACATGTAGTGGCGCATGTCTTCATGCCAGCGACCAATGAACACATTGCCTTGATGATTCGATTCGTACCAGCCATTGACCTTCGATGCTAGTAATCGGTCCCAATCATTGTTGTTCTCTTCTGTAATCACAACAGAGAATGAAGAGTGTTCTTCGCCGTTTTTATTAAATACTTTGTAGTTTACTGAATCGCCGATAGTCGCTGAACTTAGATTGACCGATTGCGGTATAAAAGCATCCCCTGCCACTAAATACGGTTCGGTAGGTGTTGGATCGGGATCAATGGGTGGTGGGGTTACGCCATCATTTACAATGACAATATCACTGCAATTGTAAAAGCCTTCACCTACTGGGTCTGCACGTTGCCAGCGTACAAATAGAGTTGCATTGCCGACACGATCTGCCGGAATGGTGACATCTATTCGGTATTTTCCACCGACGACGGGTACGTTGCCCTCTTCTTGAAATAGCTCTAGATCCCCCCATGCTAGCGCTTTAGATAAGTCTGCATCAGGTTTGGTGAGGTAGAACTGCCAAAATGATGGATTATGGGGTGCTGTTGCATTGAATACGTATTCGAATGTTCCCGCATTGACTTCCGATCGTGTCCAGCCACTGTGTGCTGCACCCATTCCCTTTTTTTGTGGGTCATTGGCATAACACAAGGTGCCATCAGGAATAGCATTTTTAACTGTTTGGATATTGTTGTAATCAGTAATATTAATCGAAAATTCGTTACGCTGTACAAATGGGTATGTGCCGGAAATTGCTTTGGCTTGAGCACATGCGGCGTTTGGTGGGCTTCCACTCCAAATACCACCTTCGTTATAACAGGTTTGCTGCCTAGCTTCTGGGTATTCCGACCACCCGTGAGCCTGTGCTTGTACACTGGATAACATCAAAAATACTGACGTCATTGTCATGCTGAAATGTTTTATCTTCATTATTTTTCATCCTTTGTTATATAATATTTTTTTATTTAAATTGTTGACGCATTTTGATGGTTTTAAATGCTAGGTTATTTAAGTTTGAACTCTGTTGTGTATTTCAGGTTTGA